>NZ_QJSA01000040.1:0-1202 GCF_003586265.1 Pseudomonas jilinensis
GTGTCACCTCCCCGTAAAATCGGTCCAACGATAACCAGAGGTCTCCGGCTACAATCAAGGCTCAGGAGGCCAACACAATGCGTAAAAGTCGATTCACCGAATCCCAGATCGTTAACACCCTTAAAGCGGTTGAGAGCGGTCGCCAGGTCAAGGATGTCTGCCGCGAACTGGGTATCTCCGAAGCGACGTACTACACCTGGAAATCGAAGTACGGCGGCATGGAGTCATCCGATGTCAGGCGGTTGAAGGACCTGGAAGACGAGAACCACAAGCTCAAGCGAATGTTCGCTGACCTAGCGCTGGAAAACGCTGCGCTGAAGGATGTGATCGCAAAAAAACTGTAGGCCCGGATGCCAAACGCCTGCTGATCGCCGTGCTCCGGGACGAGCACGGATTCAGCGAGCGCCGGGCCTGCAAGGCGGTTGGTTTATCTCGTTCCGTCGCACGCTATCAGCGCCGGCCCAGCAAGGATGAAGATGTCATTGCTGTGCTGCTAGAACTCTCCGAGCGATTTCCGGATCGTGGTTTCGGCAAGCTGTTCAAGCTTGTACGTCGCCGGGGCTTCGTCTGGAATCACAAGCGCGTTTGGCGAGTGTATTGCGAGCTTAAGCTCAACAAGCGGCGCCGAGGGAAGCGTCGGCTACCTAACCGCACTCCGGCTCCGCTGGCAGTGAGCGACACTGTAAACATCAGATGGTCGGCTGATTTCATGTCTGACGCGCTTTGGGATGGTCGTCGCTTTCGCACGTTCAACGTCGTTGATGATTTCAACCGAGAAGCCTTGGCCATCGAGATTGATTTGAACCTGCCTGCAGCGCGGGTAATACGAGTACTGGATCGAATCGCAGCATGGCGCGGCTATCCAAGCCAGTTACGTCTCGACAACGGACCGGAGTTCATTGCGACCGCGTTGGCGGAGTGGGCAGAAGCAAAGGGAGTAAAGCTGGAATTTATCCAGCCTGGGCGCCCCATGCAAAACGGGTTCATTGAGCGTTTTAATGGCAGCTACCGTCGAGGCGTCCTTGATATGTACATCTTCCGTAATCTGAACGAGGTGAGAGAACACACCGAACAGTGGCTGCAAGACTACAACGAGGAGATACCTCACGACTCGCTCGGGGATCTGACCCCGGTCGAATACCGGATCACTCACTGTCCGGAGACCTCTAGTTATGCGTGGACCTAATCAGGGGGAGTCGACA
>NZ_QJSA01000041.1:0-1167 GCF_003586265.1 Pseudomonas jilinensis
AAACCGCACCTGAACGTGGGCACCATCGGTCACGTTGACCATGGCAAGACCACTCTGACCGCTGCGCTGACCAAGGTCTGTGCTGAAACTTACGGCGGTTCCGCTCGCGCTTTCGATCAGATCGACAACGCGCCGGAAGAAAAGGCTCGCGGTATCACCATCAACACTTCGCACGTAGAGTACGATTCTCCGACTCGTCACTACGCGCACGTTGACTGCCCTGGCCACGCCGACTACGTCAAGAACATGATCACTGGTGCTGCCCAGATGGACGGCGCGATCCTGGTTTGCTCGGCTGCTGACGGCCCGATGCCGCAGACTCGTGAGCACATCCTGCTGTCTCGTCAGGTTGGCGTACCTTACATCGTCGTGTTCCTGAACAAGGCTGACATGGTTGATGACGAGGAGCTGCTGGAGCTGGTCGAGATGGAAGTTCGCGATCTGCTGAGCACCTACGACTTCCCAGGCGACGACACTCCGATCGTTGTTGGTTCGGCGCTGATGGCGCTGGAAGGCAAAGACGACAATGGTATCGGTGTATCGGCCGTACAGAAGCTGGTTGAGACTCTGGACAGCTACATTCCTGAGCCTGAGCGTGCTATCGACAAGCCGTTCCTGATGCCGATCGAAGACGTATTCTCGATCTCTGGTCGCGGTACCGTTGTGACTGGTCGTGTTGAGCGCGGTATCGTTCGCGTTCAGGAAGAAGTCGAAATCGTTGGTATCAAAGCTACCACCAAGACCACCTGTACTGGTGTTGAAATGTTCCGCAAGCTGCTCGACGAAGGTCGTGCTGGTGAGAACGTTGGTGTTCTGCTGCGTGGTACCAAGCGTGAAGACGTTGAGCGTGGTCAGGTTCTGGCCAAGCCGGGCACCATCACCCCGCACACCAAGTTCGAAGCCGAAGTCTACGTACTGGGCAAAGACGAAGGTGGTCGCCACACTCCGTTCTTCAAGGGCTATCGTCCGCAGTTCTACTTCCGTACTACTGACGTGACTGGTTCTTGCGAGCTGCCGGAAGGCGTAGAGATGGTGATGCCGGGCGACAACGTCAAGCTGGTTGTTACCCTGATCGCTCCGATCGCCATGGAAGACGGCCTGCGCTTCGCGATTCGCGAAGGTGGTCGTACCGTTGGCGCCGGCGTGGTTGCCAAGATCATCGAGTAA
>NZ_QJSA01000042.1:0-1115 GCF_003586265.1 Pseudomonas jilinensis
GGGCGGCGGCAAAAACTGAGTGCAACACCTGACCTTTCCGGTACGGTGCTGCCCCTATGTCTTATACCGAACTCAGCGTTGAAGAGCGCGCCACCATTCAAATCGGTCGTACCCAAGGCTTCAGCCTGCGCAGGATTGCCTGCTTGATCAACCGATCCCCTTCGACCATCAGCCGTGAGCTGCGCCGTAACCGAGGTGCTTGCGGTGGCTACTCGGCCCGCCTGGCCCAGCAGCAAATGCAGGCCCGCCGCCAGGTTTGTCGACCGATGCGAAAACTGTTGCCGGGTAGCGAGCGCTTCGAACTGGTGACCCATATGCTGCGTGAGCGTTTGTCTCCCGAGCAGATTGCCGGCAAGCTGCGCAGCATGAACATACCCAACCTGCGAGATGCCTACGTCTGTCGCGAGACGATCTACAACGCGATCTATGCCCTGCCAGTGGGTGAGCTGCGTAAGGAGCTGATCATCTGTCTGCGCCAAGGCAAGACGACGCGCCGGCCGCGCTCTGGTGGCGTGGATCGGCGCGGCCAGATCCCCGAGATGGTCAGTATTCATGTGCGCCCGCCGGAGATTGAAGACAGGCTGATGCCGGGGCATTGGGAAGGCGACCTCATCAAGGGTAAGGCCAACGCCTCGTCCGTCGGTACGCTGGTGGAACGCACCAGTGGCTACCTGATGTTGGTGAAGATGAACGACGCGACGGCGACTTCGGCGCTGGAAGGCTTCAGCGCCGCGCTCAATAGCATGCCGCTGGAGATGCGCAAGAGCATGACTTACGACCAGGGCCGGGAGATGGCGCGACACGCCGAGATCACCCAAAGAACCGGCGTGGCGATCTACTTCTGCGACCCGCACAGCCCCTGGCAGCGCGGCAGCAACGAAAACATCAACGGCCTGATTCGCCAGTACTTGCCCAAGGGCACAGACCTGTCGGTACATAGCCAGGAGGAGCTGGACGCCATTGCGCTGCAACTGAACATGCGACCGCGCAAGCGCTTCGACTTCAAATGCCCCATCGAGGTGATGGGAGAGGTCATGCAAAATGCCATGGCAATGCGGCATGATGCTCCGGCTTCAATTCAATAACCGTGTTGCACTCAGCTCCTGCAACCGCCC
>NZ_QJSA01000043.1:0-1077 GCF_003586265.1 Pseudomonas jilinensis
GTGGGTACGGGACAATATCGCTGCTTTTGGCGGCAACCCAGGCAACGTTACCATTTTTGGTGAGTCTGGAGGTGGTCGCAAGGTACTGTCGCTGATGGCTTCGCCTCAGGCCAAGGGCCTTTTTCACCGGGCGGTCAGTCAGAGCGGCACGCTGTTCCCGGATACTCGCAGCCTGAGCGCGGCCGAGGAAATCGGCAGTCAGTTGCAGAGCCGGCTCGGCGCGGCCTCGTTGGAGGAAATGCGTCAGCGCACCTGGTTGCAAGTGGTGGCGGCAGCGGCACCGCTGGTGCCTTATACCAATATCGACAACTACTACCAGCCCCATGCCGAGCGAGTCAGTTTTGAAAGCGGCATCCAGAACGATGTGCCCTTCATGTTCCTGATCAACACCAATGACACGCCCGATCCAATCTATACGGTGCGGGAGGTGTTCCCCTGGATGGCGCCGCTGAGTAGTTCCAATCATTACGCCGTGCTGTTCAGCCATCAGCCTGCCGGTTGGAAAGCGCGTGGTGTAGAGGCTTATCACGCCGCTGAACTGGCTTATCTGTTCAACATGCCTGAAAGCGTGATTACCCACTACCAACTGGGCTTGGTGATTGATCCGGCCACTGGAGAGTCGCTGGTGATTGGTGACCTGAACGGCAACGGTATCAGCGGCTCGCAGGGTGACCCGGACGATATTTTTGCATCTGCCGGTTTTGATCAGGTGGATGAGGTGGTGATTGATCGAATGATGACTATCTGGACCAACTTCGCCAAGACCGGGGACCCGAGCATTCCGGGTGAGATCGACTTCCCGATTTACGATGCGGGTAGCCAGAGCTATGTCGAGTTGAGCGATGGAGTGGATGTCAAAGACAACCTGGCGGACATCTTCCGTTAACAGGCCGTTATAACAACAAGAATGGAGGCAATCATGACTTACCGTATCAAAACACGCCCGCGGTTCTCTCCGGTCCTGATCGGGATCACTTTCGCTCCGCTGTTTCTGGCCTTGAGTGGCTGCCTCGGCGGTTCATCGTCATCATCCCGATCCGGCCCCCAGGTACAAACCGGTACCTTTGTCGATAGCCC
>NZ_QJSA01000044.1:0-907 GCF_003586265.1 Pseudomonas jilinensis
TAAGCGGCAGGGCCATAGTGTGAATCATGGTTATCCGGCTGGTGCTGGGCATTCATACCTTGAACTCGCTGGTTTCGATCTGCCAATAAGGGGCGTCGTCTTATGGATTGCCACGCCGCTGCGCGGCTCGCAATGACCCGGAATCGATGCTCGACCCCAGACTGTACTCACACAGCCCCAAACCCACCCCACCGTCATTGCGAACGGCCGAAGGCCTGAAGCAATCCATGCGGAGCCTGCCGCAGCTCGGTGCAACTGCTGCCGGCACACGACATCGAGCACTGATCGCCTGGGCTTGCAATAAGCTCTCACTATTCACCTACTACCTCCTCATCAGGAGCCTGTTTGAGTCATTCGTAAGGCGTATCGTGATCGGGGCTCCAGGCAAGGCGTACCTGGTTGTTGGGAAAGAAATGCACGTGCAAATAGCGATCCGCCCGGTCTCGAGGCGGATTAGGCAGCTCCAGCTCATGCCGCTCTTCCTCCAGTCCTCGCTCTATCTGCTCCGGTGTGACGTCCAATATCCACACCACCTTCAAACTATCACCACGGATACGCCAACAGCAGGTGACACCACCATTCCCACCCCAGTTGTCATTAACCCAGTAGCTGAAAATCGGGCGGTCTGTATGGTTGTGGCCAGACAGCGCTGCGCCGCCTGGCCGCTGGTATTGCCACATCACAAAGCTGACAATCAGCGTCAGATAAAACATCAGCATCAAGCTCCAGCGCAGCCAGGTAGGCAGGCTCAGCCAGCGTTGGCGAAAGGTCGTCATCCAGATACCTGGAATTCCTCGCTGGCGGCCAGATCCTTCTCGCGCTCGGCGATGGCCGCTTCCAGCTCAGCTGAGCGCCGGGCCCATTGCTCCGGGGGTAGCGGCTGCGACCAGGCGATGGATTCGGGGCT
>NZ_QJSA01000045.1:0-824 GCF_003586265.1 Pseudomonas jilinensis
CCGCAACAAACCCTGAACGCCTTCGTTGACGAGCACCGTGACCGTTACGGGGTCGAGTCGATCTGCCGCGTGGTGCAGATCGCTCCGTCCGGTTACTACCTGCATGCAGCACGTGCCCGACATCCTGAACGGCGAAGCGCTCGCGCCCAACAGGATGAGCTGCTGTGTGAGGACATCAAGCGTGTATGGGAGGACAACATGCGCTGCTACGGTGTCGTGAAGGTCTGGAAGCAACTCAGGCGCGACAAGGTGCAAGTTGCCCGTTGTACCGTTGCGAGACTGATGCGCCACTTGGGGTTGCAGGGTGTTCGGCGCGGCCAAGTAGTTCGTACCACGGTGCCTGATGGCAACGCCGCTTGTCCTCTCGACAAGGTTCAGCGCCAGTTCAATGCTGACCGCCCCAATCAGCTTTGGGTTTCAGACTTTACATACGTTTCAACGTGGCAGGGATGGCTCTACGTGGCTTTTGTTGTCGATGTTTTCGCACGACGCATCGTCGGCTGGCGTGTGAGCAACAGCATGAAAACGGACTTCGTGCTCGATGCCCTGGAGCAAGCACTCTACGCCCGGCAGCCAGGCCACGCGGACGGTTTGATCCACCATAGCGATAGGGGTAGTCAGTACGTCTCTATTCGTTATACGGAGCGACTAGCTGAGGCTGGAATAGAGCCCTCTGTCGGTAGCAAAGGAGACAGCTATGACAATGCCTTAGCGGAAACCATCAATGGATTGTACAAAGCGGAACTGATTTACCGGCAGTCCTGGCGGAGCCGCGAAGCCGTCGAAATCGCCACCTTGAAGTGGGTTCACTGGTACAACCACCA
>NZ_QJSA01000046.1:0-792 GCF_003586265.1 Pseudomonas jilinensis
AAACAGCGTCCGGCCAGTCTCAGGGAGCAGCGAAGGGAGGCGACTGAAGCCGCCATTATGGACACCTACGCCAGCTTCAAAGCTCGCTATGGTGCCCCACGTATTGCCCGGGAATTAACAGCTGCGGGCGTGCCCTGCTCTGTGAACTATGTGGCCGGGATCATGCGGGAAAAAGAGATCAGAGCCCGCAACGGCAAGGCCTTTAAGTACAGCCGCTCGTCTGAAGCGATGACGAACGTCGCCGACAATCTGCTGTGGCGTCAGTTCGCCGCCGAGCGCCCCAATCAGAAGTGGACGACCGACATCACCTATATCTGGGTGAAGGACCGCTGGCTGTACCTGGCGACGGTGATGGACCTCTATTCCCGCCAGATCGTTGGCTGGTCGTTGGACATGAGCATGACCGAGCAGTTGATTACCGATGCGTTGAGCATGGCATACGGACGACGCGAGATAGCCCCAGGGCTGATTGTGCATTCGGATCGCGGGGTTCAATACCGATCAACTGGTTACCAGGATTACCTGCGTTCAAGGCAGTGTGTACCGAGTATGAGCCGCAAGGGAAATTGTTGGGATAATGCGCCCATGGAATCGTTTTTCAGCCGACTGAAGGTGGAGCTGATCTACGCCGAGCTTTTTGAGTCGATCGCGTCGGCTAAATCCGCTATCTTCGAGTACATCGAAGTGTTTTATAACCGAAAGAGAAGACACTCCGCTTTAGGCTATCTCAGCCCGGTGGAATACGAGCGCAGATGCGCATAACCGAGTGTCTATTTTTCGTGGGTAGGACCA
>NZ_QJSA01000047.1:0-760 GCF_003586265.1 Pseudomonas jilinensis
GCTTGATTGGCTGGGGCGAACATCCGTTGTTCCTTTGCTGCGAGGCTACCTCGGAAAACCCCGGACCTTGTCGTGGCTTTCGGTGGCAGCCTGATCTACTGACACAGAGCACCCCCGCCCGGCGCGGCCGGGCGGGGGTGGGCATTATCACCGATTTAGGCGCTGATCGGTGTGCGCCAGTCATCAGAACCGGAGGTACCGGAGACTTCGTGGGTCCAGATGATCTTGCGGTAGGTGAAGTAGACGTCTTCCAGGTGGGTGAAGTGCGACATGTTCGGGTCCTGGCAGTTGGGCATGTGCGACTGCACGTCGACGATGATCGCGTCTTCCAGTTCGATGGTGTAGTAGTGCTCCTGGGTGCCGGTGGCCGAGGTGCGGTACCACTCCAGGCGGCACTTGTTCAGGCGCTCGCCGGAGGTCAGGGCGTTGAAGATCAGCGGCGACGACTTGTCGAACACCTTGGTGATCATCAGCGGCTTGTGGACGCGCTGGCCGGTCGGCTGGCCGGACTGCGGATCGCGCGGGATGATGACCTGATGGTCGAAGGCCTGGACCAGGATCTGGTCTTCGTGACCTTCCTGGAAGATGTTGCCGACCGAGTCTTCGGTAAAGGTGCCGGCGGTGATCAGGCCTTGTTTGGTGCCTTCAATGGTCATGTACGCGGGTGTTGGCATCGTGCTCTCCTTGCCGTGAATAAGGACCTGAAACGGGTCCGGGAGTCCACAACGGAGCAAGGCCTGTGCCAGTTATTTTTTATCCA
>NZ_QJSA01000048.1:0-696 GCF_003586265.1 Pseudomonas jilinensis
CCACTACAAAGCCGCGCGTGCTGCGGGCGTTATGTCGCTAATCAAGGATTAGCCATTGACTGAAATCATTCCTGAGGCAATTGTGGCAATCGTCAGTGCAGTAGTCGGTGCACTGTTGGCCGGTGTCGCATATTTGCTCAAACGCAAAATCGAGAAGAACGACTCCGGGAAAATAGAGGAGTTCATCAGCGGATATGAAAGGCTCCATAAACTTTACCGAGCTGAACCAGAGGATAAGGTTTCTGCTGAAGAACTCGCTGCGGCAAATCGTATTGTGGAATCCGCTCAGGGCTCACACGACTCACTGCTGGAGTCGGGCGAGCATCTAACTCAGGCTGATATGAACAGGATTAGCCTAGCTCAACTTACTGCAGCTGATGCGCAGCTAAGCGTTGTGTACGAAGAGCTCATGTCATTTCAGGATGGTGCTCGGGCCGAGGCTTTAGATTACGCAATGGAGTCGTGGAGGAAGTTTAGGCACGACTTTGCCGCATTTGAAGCTGAATTCTACAGGGGTGGCTCTATTCAAAGCCTAATATACGCCGCAAATGCCGAGGCGCGTACAAATGAGTTTATTCGGCTTCTAAGTGAACAGTTGGAATTCGAGCGAAATAAATGACGCAACATAACAAGGCCAAGCACAGCGACGGTTTTTTCGTTGCTGCTTCGCCTTCACTACAAAGCCGCGCGTGCTGG
>NZ_QJSA01000049.1:0-651 GCF_003586265.1 Pseudomonas jilinensis
AAGTACACCGAACTCAAGGCCACTTGGATCAAGTTGTGAGGTTTGCCATGCAATTGAACAATCCGCGTCTGTTTCGTCAGTTGGCCTACATCGATGGGCAATGGAGTGAGGCCGACAATGGTCAGCTGCTCGCCGTACGTAACCCAGCTAACGCCGAGCTGCTGGGCCAGGTGCCGCGGATGGGTCGCGCGGAGACCCGGCGGGCCATTGCCGCCGCTGAGCGGGCGCTGCCGGGCTGGCGTGCGTTGACGGCCAAGGAGAGGGCCTCCCGGCTGCGGCGCTGGTATGAACTGATGCTGGCCAACCAGGATGACCTGGCCCGGCTGATGACCCTGGAGCAGGGTAAGCCGCTGGCTGAGGCCAGGGGCGAAGTCGGTTATGCGGCCTCCTTCCTCGAATGGTTTGCCGAGGAAGCCAAGCGGGTCTACGGCGATACCATTCCCGGGCACCAGCACGACAAGCGGATTTTAGTGCTCAAGCAACCGATCGGGGTGACGGCGGCGATCACGCCGTGGAACTTCCCCAGTGCCATGATTACCCGCAAGGTCGGGCCAGCGCTGGCGGCCGGTTGCACCATGGTGCTGAAACCGGCGTCGCAAACTCCGTTCTCGGCCCTGGCGCTGGCCGAGCTGGCCGAGCAGGCCGGGATTC
>NZ_QJSA01000005.1:0-242729 GCF_003586265.1 Pseudomonas jilinensis
CAGGTCAGCGACAATTGGGCCAGTACCGAAATGATTTAATCAGTGTTTCTTTAGTGTAGGCGCTCTGGCTGGAACTTCTCTGATCTGGGTCAAGGCTGGTGGCGCTGCGGTCAACCGCCTTCGGTCGTGGAGAAACTGCACGGGGCAGCCGATTTCCGCTACAATGCCGGCTTTTTCCCGAGCGGGCTGTCTGACCTATGGAAATCAATCCGATTCTGAACAACATCAAAGATCTGCGTGGTCGTTCCGAGACCATCAGGGGGTATCTTTGACTACGATCACAAACGTGATCGTCTGACCGAAGTCGAGCGCGAGCTCGAAGATCCAAACGTCTGGAATGATCCGGAGCGGGCTCAGAACCTGGGCCGTGAACGGGCTCAACTGGCGCAGATCGTCGAAACGCTGGACGATATGCACGCTGGCCTGACGGATGCCTCCGAACTGCTGGAAATGGCCGCTGAAGAAAACGACGAGGCCGCCGTGGCCGACATCGTCAGCGAGCTGCAGCGCTTGCAGGACAGTCTGGAAAAACTCGAATTCCGGCGCATGTTCAGCGGCGAGATGGACGCCAACAACTGCTACCTGGATATCCAGGCCGGCTCTGGCGGTACCGAGGCCCAGGACTGGGCCAACATGCTGCTGCGCATGTATCTGCGCTGGGCCGACAAGCACGGCTTCGAGGCGGAAATTGTCGAATTGTCCGAAGGTGAAGTCGCCGGGATCAAGAGTGCCACCGTGCATGTACGTGGCGAATATGCCTTTGGCTGGCTGCGTACCGAGATCGGTGTGCACCGGCTGGTGCGCAAGAGCCCGTTTGACTCCGGCAACCGTCGGCATACCTCGTTCTGCGCGGTATTCGCCTCGCCGGAAATCGATGACAACATCGAAATCGACATCAACCCGGCCGATCTGCGGGTAGACACCTACCGCTCCTCCGGTGCCGGTGGTCAGCATGTTAACACTACCGACTCGGCAATCCGGATCACCCACGTGCCGACCAATACCGTGGTCAGTTGCCAGAACCAGCGTTCGCAGCACGCCAACCGTGATACTGCAATGAAGATGCTGCGTGCCAAGCTCTATGAGCTTGAAATGCAGAAACGCAACGCCGCCGCCCAGGCGCTGGAAGACAGCAAGTCGGATATCGGCTGGGGCCATCAGATCCGCTCCTACGTGCTGGACCAGTCGCGGATCAAGGATCTGCGCACTGGTATCGAGCGCAGCGACTGCGACAAGGTGCTCGATGGCGATCTCGATGAATATATCGAGGCCAGCCTGAAGCAGGGGCTCTAAGCTCCCGCCAGGCCAACTCTATTACGTGTTTTACCCAGGAAGACCCGACATGACCGATCAGCAGCATGACCAGCAAGCCCATCACGAGGAAGAAAACCGCCTGATTGCCCTGCGCAAGGAAAAGCTTGCCGCCGAACGGGCCAAGGGCAACGCTTTCCCCAACCGCTTCCGCCGTGACAGCTACGCCGGTGATCTGCAGAAGGCCTATGCCGAGCACAGCAAGGAGCAATTGGAAGGCGCGGCGATTCCGGTCAAGGTGGCTGGGCGCATCATGCTCAACCGTGGCGCTTTCATGGTCATTCAGGACATGAGTGGGCGGATTCAGGTGTATGTTGACCGCAAGGGCCTGCCGGCCGAAACCCTGGAAGCGATCAAGACCTGGGACATGGGCGATATCATCGCTGCCGAAGGCACCCTGGCGCGTTCCGGCAAGGGCGACCTGTATGTGCATATGACCGCCGTACAACTGCTGACCAAGTCGCTGCGGCCACTACCGGACAAGTTCCACGGTCTGACCGACACCGAGCAGCGCTACCGGCAGCGTTATGTTGACCTGATCGTCAACGAGGACACCCGCCACACCTTCCAGGTACGTTCGCAGGTGATCGGCCACATCCGCAAGTTCCTCGCCGAGCGCAACTTCCTCGAAGTCGAAACGCCCATGCTGCAGACCATCCCCGGCGGTGCCGCAGCCAAACCGTTCGAAACCCATCACAATGCGCTGGATCTGCCGATGTTCCTGCGCATCGCCCCGGAGCTGTATCTGAAGCGGCTGGTGGTAGGTGGCTTCGAGCGGGTGTTCGAGATCAACCGCAATTTCCGTAACGAAGGCGTATCGACCCGGCACAACCCCGAGTTCACCATGCTCGAGTTCTACCAGGCCTACGCCGACTATGAGGACAACATGGACCTGACCGAGGAACTGTTCCGCGAGCTGGCCATGGCGGTGCTGGGTACTACCGAGGTGCCCTACCAGGGCAAGGTGTTCGATTTCGGCAAGCCGTTCGCGCGGATGTCGGTGTTCGACTCGATTCTGCACTTCAATCCCGAGATCAGCGCCGAGGACCTGCGTGACCTGGGGCAGTGCCGGGCGATAGCGAAAAAGGCCGGTGCCGACGTCAAGGGCTTTGAAGGACTGGGCAAGTTGCAGACCATGGTGTTCGAGGAACTGGTCGAGCACAAGCTGGAGCAGCCGACCTTTATTACCCGCTATCCGTTCGAGGTCTCGCCGCTGGCGCGCCGCAGCGATGACGATCCGAGCGTGACCGATCGCTTCGAGCTGTTCATCGGTGGCCGTGAAATCGCCAATGCCTATTCCGAGCTGAACGACGCCGAGGATCAGGCCGAGCGTTTCCATGCCCAGGTGGCCGACAAGGACGCCGGTGACGATGAGGCCATGCATTTTGATGCCGACTTCGTGCGTGCGCTGGAATACGGCATGCCGCCGACCGCCGGCGAGGGCATCGGTATCGACCGCCTGGTGATGCTGCTGACCGACTCGCCATCGATCCGCGACGTGATCCTGTTCCCGCATATGCGTCCGGAGCATCACTGATCGTTTTTCCGTTGGTCAGTGCAGGGAAACCTTGAGCCCTGGAGTGATGTGCTGCTGGCGCGCCTGGGGACGGCCTATGGCGGACACGCTACAAGCCATCCCTGGGGCTCGACGATGGCCATCCCTGGCCATCGACGGTCCGCCATAGGCCGTCCCCAGGCGCGCTTGGATACATTGATGGGGCTCAGGGTTTCCCCAGACGGCCAGACGGAGCCAACGCTCCTTGCGCTGTCGAAGGTCACTCATTGTGGACCGTCGATAGCCAGGGATGGCTATCGCCGAGCCTACAGGGATGTACTTGTGGCGTGTCCACAATGAGTGGCCTTCGGCAGGGCATTGCACCCAACAAACAAGCCCCGTAATGTCAACGCTCGTCATTCAGAGATTTCGGTCATGGCAGTCAAACAGAGCGAGCAATACCAACTGGTGATCCGCAGCCTGTCCGATCGGCTGGTGGAGGCGCAGGCGCCGATTCGGGTGCTGGATGCGATCAAGTGGGATGATAGTGTGCGCGAGGAGTTTTTTCGCAAACGCTGCAAGAGCCTGCCGCCAGTGGATGCCGATTACTATGCCCAGCGCCCGCTGAGCTTCGATCCGGCCGAGCGTCTGCAACTGTTCCAGGATATTGAGCGCGACATTACCCGCCAGCTAGGCACCTTCAGCCCGGTCGGCCAGATCATGCGCCGCATGTGCCGCGAATATCGCATGGTCATCCGCATGCTGGAAGGGCGCGGTACGCCGGAGTTCGGGCGAATCTCCCAAGAGCTCTATGGCTCGGCTTCGGACGCGTTCCACGCTGGCGACCCGACCATTACCGACCTGGGCATCATGCTTAGTGAGTCCTTGAGCAATATCGGTAACGACCTGGGCCGAGAGCCCAAGACCATTGCAGCGCCAGAAGCGGTGGCGATTCTGCAGGACAGGATGAATCAGGCGTTTCCCGATGATCAGGCGGTGCGGGTCTTCGAGTCCGACGGCATCGTTGCCGATGCGGCCGCTGGCGCCGATTACATCAAGATTCGCAGCGATGCCATGTTCAATCAGCGCGACCTGAAAATTCTGGCAGTGCATGAAGGCATGGTGCATGTGGCGACCAGTCTGAATGGTCAGCACCAGCCGATCTGTACCTTTCTGGCCAAGGGGCCGCCGTCCTCGACCGTGACCCAGGAAGGCCTGGCGATTTTGATGGAGGTGATTACCTTTGCCTCCTATCCAGCCCGGCTGCGCAAGCTGACCAACCGTACCCGGGCAATCCAATTGGCCGAGTCCGGGGCCAATTTCCTTGAAGTGTTCGAGTTCTATCGTGGCGAGGGTTACAGCCGCGAGGACAGTTATGCCAACGCCAGCCGTGTGTTCCGTGGCTCCAGCAGCGCTGGTTTGCCATTCACCAAGGATCTGGCCTACCTCAAGGGTTTTATCCTGACCTATAACTACATCCAGTTGGCGGTGCGCAAAGGCAAACTGCAGCAGATTCCGTTGCTGTTCTGTGGCAAGACCACGCTGGAGGATATGCGCACCCTGGGGCAACTGGTGGACGAAGGTCTGGTGGTGCCGCCGCGCTACTTGCCCGAGCCGTTTGCCGATCTCAATGCGCTGAGCGCCTGGATGTGCTTTTCCGGATTTCTTACCAACCTCAGCCTCGAGCGGATCGAGGCCGATTACGCCAATATTCTGTAACGGAGTTTCGCATGGCCTGGATTCAGGAAGCCAACAAGATACCCATGATTTTGACCGCGTTTGCCACGGTCATCGCCACTGTGACGGTGTTGCACCTGTATGGCTATCTGAACCTGACTCAGGATGATCAGGGGCGTGAGCTGGCCAGTTTCGATCTGGTTACCGTAGCCGATGCCCAGGGGCAGTTGCGTGGCACCCCGGCCGATTACTTGGCCGAGTGTGTGGATGGAGTGCTGGTGCTGCATTCGCGGCGGCACAATGCTCTGTCCGGGGTGCTGGTCGATGGTCGTCAGCGGGTGGTGCGCTGTGAAGCGCAGTCGGTGCCAGTGCTGGGAGGCGCGGATGACTGAGCGTACTGTGCAACTGGACGAGGGCTGGAAGCAGGTTCTGGCAGACCAGTTCGAACAGCCTTACATGCAGCAGTTGCGCAGTTTCCTGCAGGCCGAGAAAAGTGCTGGCAAGGTGATCTTTCCGCCTGGGCCGCTGATGTTCAATGCGCTCAATAGCACGCCGCTGGAGCAGGTCAAAGTGGTGATCATCGGTCAGGACCCCTATCACGGTCCGGGGCAGGCACACGGTTTGAGCTTTTCGGTGCCGCCGGGTGTGCCGGCACCGCCGTCGCTGCAGAATATCTTCAAGGAAATCCAGCGTGACCTTGGCTACCCCATTCCTGACCATGGTTGCCTGCAAAGCTGGGCTGACCAGGGCGTGCTATTGCTCAATGCGGTGTTGAGCGTGCAGCAGGCCAATGCCGGGTCGCATGCCAATCGGGGCTGGGAGCGTTTTACCTCGCGGATCATTGAAGTGCTGAACGAGCAACGTGAGCATCTGGTGTTCATGCTCTGGGGCAGCTACGCACAGAAAAAAGGTGCGCATATCGACTCTGACCGCCATTGCGTGCTGGCCTCGCCACACCCTTCGCCGCTGTCGGCCCATCGCGGTTTTCTCGGTAACGGACATTTCTCGGCCGCCAACCGTTATCTGCAAGAGCATGGCCTGACGCCGATCGATTGGCGTCTGCCCTGATCCCGAAGGTTGTGTGGCCCGGTGGGTTATGGCTTATCCTTGAGGCAGTTTGAACCTGCCTGGAGAACCACCATGGAACATGCTCTGCAACCCTATACCGCGCTGGTACCCAAGACCAAGATGCTGGTGGTCCAGAAGGTGGGCCATACCGCGCTGGTGACCATCGACAACCCGCCGGCCAATACCTGGGATGAAGATACCCTGCACGGCCTGTATGAACTGGTGAAGCATCTGGACAGCGATCCGGAGATCTATGCTTTGGTGATCACGGGACGTGGCGAACGGTTTTTCTCGGCCGGTGCCGACCTGAAGCTGTTTGCTGAGGGTGATCGGGCTCAGGCCCGGCAAATGGCACGCTGGTTTGGCCTGGCCTTTGAGGCGCTACGGGACTTTTCTGGAGTGTCGATTGCCGCGATCAATGGCTATGCCATGGGTGGTGGGTTGGAGTGCGCTCTGGCCTGCGATATCCGTATTGCCGAGCGTCAGGTGCAACTGGCTTTGCCGGAGGCCAGTGTCGGGCTGCTGCCGTGTGCCGGTGGGACCCAGGCACTGGCCTGGCTGGTGGGCGAGGGCTGGGCCAAGCGGATGATTCTGTGTGGTGAGCGGATCGATGGGGTCAAGGCCGAGCGCATTGGTCTGGTCGAGGAGGTGGTCGAGGAAGGGCAGGCCGTGCCGGCGGCGCTACATCTGGCCGCTCAGGTTGGGCGTCAGTCGCCGCGTGCGGTCAAGGCCTGCAAGCAATTGATCCAGGGTGCCCGAAGTCAGCCGTTGAACAGCCTGCTGGCCGACGAGCGCGAGCGCTTTGTTGATCTGTTCGAGCTGCAGGACACCCTTGAGGGTGTCAATGCGTTTCTGGAGAAGCGCCCGCCGCAATGGCGTAACCGCTAACCGCAGGCTGAAAATCGGCCATTGCGAGGAGCGTGGCGACGCAGCAGTCCTCGCAATGGGTAAGGGTCGTTCAGCCGAGCAGGTGCGTAGCTGCTTCCATCTCTGCTGACAGGTCTTCTTCCTCGCCGAGCGGGTTGATACCCAGCTTGGCGAAGGAGGGAATCTGATTCCAGTTCATCTGGGCGAATGGGTGTTCGCTGCCGGCCAGTCCATGGAGCATGGCGACCTGGACGATATCTGCATAGTCGGCTGTGGCCGAGTTGCGGGTGAAGTCCAGGTGCTGGCTGGGTACCTTCAATAGCGGTGCGGGGAAGTCCCAGGCCTCGAGAATCTTGTCACCCAGGACCGGATGGATGCGTTCAATGACCAGATTCAGGCTGATCGAATCGCGCAGCAGTTGGCTGTTTTCCTCGGCATAACTGAGGACCGGCAAAACACCGATCTGGTGGACCAGGCCGGCCAAGGTCGCCTGGTCGGGCTTGAGCCGGGTGTAGTGGCGGCACAGCACGTGGCTGATGCCGGCGACTTCGGTGCTGCGTGCCCAGACTTCACGCATTTTGCGGTCGATCACGTCCGAGGTGGCCTGGAACATCTGCTGCATGGCCAGGCCGGTGGCCAGGTTGGCTGTATAGGTGATGCCTAGGCGGTTGACGGCCATCGACAGGTCGGTAATTTCGCTCCGACTGCGCAGTAGCGGGCTGTTGACTACCTTGATCAGGCGCGCACTGAGTGCAGCGTCGTTGCTGATTTCCTTGACCAGAAAGGGGATGCTGACATTCGGGTCTTCGGCGGCTTCGCGAACTCGCAGGGCGATTTCCGGCAAAGTGGGAAGCGTCAACTGGTCCTTGTTGATGGCGTCGATCAGTTCGTCTTGAACGCGTTGGGCCAGATCGGTCATGCAGTTTCCCTTATTCGGAGGCGTTGTCGGTTTCGGTGGCTGCCAGTTCATGGTCGTAGGGCAGGTCGGCCAGGGTCAGCAGCGGCCCGTCGGCATCGGCCAGACTCAAAGTGGCATATTGTGCCGCATCCTTTTGCAGCACGGCCAGCATTTCCACGCGCTGGGTGGTACGTGCGGCGATAACCAGTTCACCGATCGGCTTGCCGCTGTCGCGCTCGACGATCAGTGTACCTGGCGGTGGTATCGCGGTTCCGGCCAGTAGCAGGCGAAACATCCGGCGTTTGAGTTTGCCCAGATACTGCATGCGGGCGACGATTTCCTGGCCGGTGTAACAGCCTTTTCTGAAGCTGACGCCGCCCTGTAGTTGCAGGTTCAGCATCTGCGGAATGAAGCTCTCCTGGGTTGGCCCCATGACCTGGCCGATCCCGGCACGGATCTGGCGCAGCAGCCATTGGTTGAGGTGAGCGGCAGTGGCCTGTTGGCACAACTGCTCAAGTACGGCTGGGGCCTTGTCGGCCGGTAGCCATAGCTCGTAGGCGCCGTCACTGAGGCGAATTACCAGTCCTTGGGCGGTTTGGCTCGGGATGTCAGTGGTCTCGGGTACGGCCAGTCCTGCCTGCTCCAGAGCCCGGCCGGCCTGTTCACCCCAGAGTCCGAGTCGGCACCAGTGCTGGCTGGCGTCTTCCAGGCGGGCCTTGCGGAAAAAGACGGCGTATTTGTTCAGGTCGGCCAGTTGTGGTGTTAGCAGTGACTGTTCCAGCGCCAAGAGGTAATGCTCGGGTTCACTGCGCAGCAGCCGAAAGCTCGACTGCATCCGCCCTTTGGGGTTGCAGCGCGCGCCCGGCGTACTGCCGGGAACTGGCAGGCGACTGATGTCGCAGGTGATCTGACCCTGCAGGAAGCGCTCGGCATCGGGGCCGGAGATCGCCAGGATGGCCTCGTGACTGAGCAGGGTCAGAGCCGTGGCGGGCTCATGATCGGGTTCGCAGGTGGCGAAGCGGGAGTGCAGGGGCTCAATAATGGCGGTCATGTCAGTCATTGCTTGTGGTTGGTCCTAAGGAAACACTGATTAATTGCACGTAAGCTCAGTAGCCCGGTTGGCGCTGACCTGTTCTGGACCGTTAGATGCCAGGGATGGCATCTAAGAGCGTACAGGGATGTATTTACAGCGTGTCCAGAACAGGTCAGCGACAATTGGGCCAGCTCCAAAACTGATTTAATCAGTGTTTCCCTAACATCATAAGGCAGGGTTGGTGGCTTGTCAGTGCGGCCCAGTTCCGGTGTTGAGGTTATAATGATGTTTAATGCATAGCTTTCAACCCGGTGTGGAGATGTTGATGTCGGCCGATATAGAAATGAAACGTTTGTACTGGCACAGCCGGCGCGGCATGCTGGAGCTGGATGTGCTGCTGGTTCCCTTTCTGCAGGAGGCCTACCCGGGGCTGGATGAGGCGGACAAGGCACGCTACCACAAATTGCTTGAGTGCGAGGATCAGGACATGTTCGGCTGGTTCATGCAACGTGGCGAACCGGAAGATCCGGAGCTCAAGCGCATCGTGAGGATGATTCTGGATCGTGTACAGCCCGACTGAATATCTACTATTGCGACGCCAGCCCTCCCGTGTGCTGGGGGGGCTTGTATTGGTCGTGAGCCTGCTGGCCTGTCTGGCGCTGTATCGCAGCGCCTTGCCGGGGCTGGGTGTGCTGCTGGGTATCGTCCTGGTGCTGGGTTACTGCCTGTGGCTGTGGCCCCGGCAGGTCAGCCTGCGGCATGCCCAGTCGGTAACCGGGCTGCGGTTCGACAGCCAGGGCTGGCATGTGTTGCGGCGCGATGGTTCCGAAGCTGATGTGAGTCTGCAGGCCGATACCTATGTCAGTGCCTTCCTGACCGTGGTGCGGCTGCGTGAGCCCGGGCGCTGGCGCCCGGTCTCTGTGATTTTGCCGGCCGACGCGGCGTCCGAGGATGCCTTGCGGCGTTTGCGTCTGCGCCTGCGTTTCAGTCGTCAGCGCTGGGCGGCTGCAGAATAGTGTCCTCGGCCTGCTCGAGCTGGGCCGGGTAGTCAAGGGTGTAATGCAAGCCGCGACTTTCCTTGCGCAGCATTGCCGAACGGATGATCAGGTCGGCCACTAATGCCAGGTTGCGCAGTTCCAGCAGGTCGCGGCTGACCCGATAGTTGCTGTAGAACTCGTGGATTTCGGCGCGCAGCATGTCGACCCGGTGCTTGGCGCGCTGTAACCGCTTGGTGGTACGCACGATCCCCACGTAATCCCACATGAACCGCCGCAACTCGTCCCAGTTGTGCGAAATGATCACGTCTTCGTCGGAGTCGGTGACCTGGCTTTCATCCCAGCGCGGCAGGTCGCTGGCTAGCTGGGTCTGGTCCAGGCGGCTGAGAATGTCCTGGCTGGCGGTGCGGCCGTAGACGATACATTCGAGCAGCGAATTGCTGGCCATACGGTTGGCGCCGTGCAGGCCGGTGAAGCTGGTCTCGCCGATCGCATACAGGCTGTCCAGATCGGTACGCCCGTTCTGGTCGACGACAATCCCGCCGCAGGTGTAATGCGCTGCCGGTACTACCGGGATCGGTTCGCGGGTGATGTCGATACCGAAAGTCAGGCAGCGTTCGTACACGGTCGGGAAGTGACTGCGGATGAACTCGGCCGGCTTGTGGCTGATGTCCAGGTACACGCAGTCAAGCCCCAGGCGTTTCATTTCATGGTCGATGGCGCGGGCGACAATGTCGCGCGGGGCCAGTTCGGCGCGGGCGTCGAAGCGCGGCATGAAGCGCTGGCCGTTGGGCAGTTTGAGTAGTGCGCCTTCGCCGCGCAGGGCTTCGGTGATCAGGAAGCTCTTGGCTTTGGGGTGGTACAGACAGGTTGGGTGGAACTGGTTGAATTCCATGTTGGCAACCCGGCAGCCGGCACGCCAGGCCATGGCGATGCCGTCGCCTGAGGCGCTGTCAGGGTTGCTGGTGTACAGGTATACCTTGCTGGCGCCGCCTGTGGCCAGCACCGTGAAGCGTGCGCTAAAGGTTTCCACGTGACCGTTCTGACGGTTGAGAATGTAGGCGCCAAGGCAGCGTTTGCCACTGCGGCCAAGCTTCTGGCTGGTGATCAGGTCGACCGCTACCCGATCTTCAAGCAGTTCGATGTTGCTATGGGCCTGGGCCTGTTGCAGTAATGTATTGAAAATCGCTGCACCGGTAGCGTCGGCGGCATGAATGATGCGTCTGTGGCTGTGGCCGCCCTCGCGGGTCAGGTGGAAGTCGTCACTTTCGCTTCCATCTTCACGTCGTTCACGGGTAAAGGGCACACCCTGTTCGATCAGCCAGCCGATAGCATCGCGGCTATGGCCGACGATGTGGCGTACCGCATCTTCATGACACAGGCCGCCGCCAGCGATCAGGGTATCCTGGACATGAGCGTCGACGGTGTCGTGGTCGTCAAGTACCGCGGCTACCCCGCCCTGGGCCCAGAAGGTTGAGCCTTCGGACAACTGGCCCTTGCTCAGGACAGCCACGCGAAGGTCTGCCGCCAGGTGCAGGGCCAGGGTCAGGCCAGCAGCACCGCTGCCGATTACCAGTACATCGTATTCATGCCTGAGGTTCATAGATTGAGGTGCGTCCGTTGAAATCGTGGCTGGAGACCGGCTGCCATGGGCGGTTTGGTGTAGGCCGACTCAGTAGTATATAGAAGGCGTGCGGGCTGCAATACCGTCTGGATGCATGTGTCGGCGCATCGTTGTTTCTGCTGCCGCGCCGGGCTTGCTATTATGCAGGCAGCGGCATGATGGCCGTATGGAACTTTTGCTGTGCTCCGGGCTCCTATGCCTGAACCTGAGTGAGGGGAGAACTTTTGGTTACATTGCGGGTCTACCACATCAAGGCGGGTCGAACGACTGACAGCCATGGGGCGTCAGCATGACCGAACCTAGCGACCAGCAGTTGGTCGAACGTGTACAGCGCGGTGATAAGCGAGCTTTCGATCTGCTGGTACTCAAGTATCAGCACAAGATTCTGGCGCTGGTGACGCGCTTTGTACATGACGCCCATGAGGCGCAGGATGTGGCCCAGGAGGCTTTTATCAAAGCCTATCGGGCGCTGGCGAACTTTCGCGGTGACAGTGCCTTTTATACTTGGCTCTATCGCATTGCGATCAATACCGCCAAGAACTACCTGGTCGCCCGTGGTCGGCGTCCGCCAGATTCTGATATCGCCGCCGACGAGGCGGAATATTATGAGGGGGATAGTGCCCTCAAGGATATTCATTCGCCGGAACGCGATCTGCTGCGTGACGAGATTGAGCAGGTGGTTAACAACACTTTGCGCCAGTTGCCGGACGATTTGCGAACCGCTCTGACCTTGCGTGAATTTGAAGGTTTGAGTTATGAAGACATTGCCGCTGTGATGGACTGCCCGGTTGGTACCGTAAGATCGCGTATTTTCCGGGCGCGCGAGGCAATAGATAAAGCCCTCAAGCCCTTGCTCGAAGCCTGAGCAGTGGATTGAATGGCATCATGCAGCGAGCCCTTCGGGGCCTATAGCAGAGGTACAGCAATGAGAAGCGAATCCTTGCAGGAGTCTCTCTCCGCGCTCATGGATGATCAGGCCGATGAGCTGGAAGTGCGACGGGTGCTGCAGGCCTGTGAGCAGGATCAAGCCTTGCGTGACACGTGGGCGCGCTACCAGTTGGCGCGGGCGGTGATGCACAAGGAGCCCTGGCAGGGTCAGGTTGACCTGTCTGCGGGGATTGCCGCTGCCTTGGCCGATGAACCTGCTCCTATCACCAGCCAGCCAGAGCCTCGACGTGCCGCCTGGTGGCCGCGCATGGGGCAGGTGGCCGTAGCCGCCTCGGTAACCCTGGCGGTGCTGATCGGGGTGCGCATGGTCAATCAGGATGTAACCCCGGGTGAGCCGGTAATCGTCGCCGAGCGCAATGCGCCGAACATGGCGCCGGCACCATTGTCGGGTCGTCAGCCTGGTGGCGCGGTTCTGGCTGGCTTCTCCCGGTCCTCTGACGTCAACGCCGACCCGCAGGCTCCGTCGGCTTGGCACGAGCAGCGTATTGGCAACTATCTGCGTGAACATGCCGAGCACAGCGCCCAGTTCACCACACCGCACCTGTTGCCTTATGCTCGCGCTGCGAGCCTGGAAGGTAATTAGTGGTAATACTGGGTCGCACGCTGCGAGGTGCTTGTCTGGCGGTGCTGCTGGCAGCGCCAGGTGTGCAGGCTGACGAGGCGCGAAACTGGTTGGCACGAATGGCCGAAGCGGCCAACCAGCAAAATTATCAGGGTGCGTTTGTCTATGAGCGCACCGGCAGTTTTTCCACTCACCAGATTTGGCGACAGGTCGACGGCGATACCACCATCGAGCGTTTGGTTCAGACCGACGGTCCTCCTAATGAATGGGTGCGGCGCAACGGCCAGTTGTTGTGTGCCAGCTCATTGACACCGGGCATCACCTGGAAAGATGCTGGCCAGGTCGCCGAGCAGCCAGCGTTGCTGCACAACTGGTATGTGCTTCAGGTGTTGGGTACTACGCGGGTCGCCTCGCGGCCGGTAACTGTCATCGCTGTTCAGCCTCGGGATGCGTTCCGCTACGCCTATGAATTGTATCTGGATAATGACACCGGGCTGCTGCTCAAGTCGCTGTTGATCAGCGATCGCAGCGCCTTGCTTGAGCGCTTCCAGTTCACGTCCATCAGTTTTGGTCGTACCGATGCGGCTGCGGTGCGCGCAGGCCCCAGCTGTCTGCCGCTCAAGCCGCAGGAGTCGGTGGCGGCCAGTACCGGACCGAGCCTTCAGCCTGGTTGGTTGCCGCCGGGCTTTGCCTTGGGGCATCGTGACGTACGGCTGGTCGATGATGGCGAACGCTTCCTGAGCGCCAATGTCTATACCGATGGTTTGGCGCGTTTTACCTTGTTTGTTGAGCCCCTTGGTGAAGATGGACTGGCTGATGATCTGCGCGCTCAGCTCGGGCCAACAGTAGCGGTCAGTCGACGTTTGCTGCTGGCCGACGGTAGCTACCTGGCCACGGTGGTGGGTGAAATACCGCCGACGGCGGCTGAGCGGATCGCTGCCTCGCTGGGTGATTCGGTGGAGCGGCACAGGCCATGATTGAGGAGCAGGGGCGGGTATTGAGTGTCGAGCATGGAGCAGTCTGGGTTGAAACTGTGCGGCGCAGTACCTGCGGGAGTTGTCAGGCGCGCGCCGGATGCGGTCAGGCTTTGTTGCAGAAGCTGGGGTCGGGAGCCCGGCGTGGCTTTGTCCGGGCGTTGTGTGATGGTTCTCCCAGAGTTGGTGATCAGGTTCTGATTGGGGTGCCAGAGGATGCTCTGGTGAAAAGCTCGCTCTGGGTTTACGCCGTACCGCTGGCCGGGCTCTTTATCCTGGCTCTGCTGGCCCAGGCCTTGGGCTGGCAAGAACCGGCGATTATTGCGGCGGCGGTGACGGGGCTGGTTCTGGGTTTGCTGCTGGTGCGCTGGCATGATCGGCGCAGTCGCCATGATCCGGCTTTGCAGCCTCGGGTGCTGAGGGTGCTTGGGTCGCAGCCGTCAGGTGTGGTTCAGGGGCTTGGTGAGCAGGGCGCCTGAAACAAGGCTTGATGAACCTTGATGAACAAAGGAGATGAGGGTCTATGCTGTCTGTGCAACGCTGGGTAGTGGTTGCCTTTGGGATATTTGTGCTGGGTTGGCAGTCTGCTGCCATGGCTGCCCGAGGCCTGCCGGATTTTACTGAGCTGGTTGAAGATGCCGCGCCAGCGGTGGTCAATATCAGTACGCGTCAGAATATTCCTGACCGGGCTTCGCGCATGGTGCCCGGTATGCCTGACCTGGAAGGCCTGCCCCCACTGTTTCGCGAGTTTTTCGAGCGGGGTTTCCCGCAGACACCTCAGCAGGCACCCCGGCAGCGCCAGCCGCAGTCGCTGGGTTCAGGCTTCATCATCTCTCGGGACGGTTATGTCCTCACCAATAATCATGTGATCGCCGACGCCGACGAGATCTTCGTGCGCTTGTCTGATCGTCGTGAGCTGCAGGCCGAACTGGTCGGGGCTGATCCGCGCTCTGATCTGGCGCTGTTGAAAATCGATGCTGGCGGCGACTTGCCAGTGGTCAAGATCGGCAAGTCGGCAGACCTGAAAGCTGGTGAGTGGGTATTGGCAATCGGTTCGCCGTTCGGCTTCGACTATTCGGTGACCGCCGGTATCGTCAGTGCCAAGGGCCGCAGTCTGCCGAACGAAAGCTATGTGCCTTTCATTCAGACCGATGTGGCGATCAATCCGGGTAACTCGGGTGGCCCATTGTTCAATCTCGATGGCGAAGTGATTGGCATCAATTCACAGATTTTCACCCGTTCCGGTGGTTTCATGGGACTATCCTTCGCGATTCCGATGGATGTCGCCATGGATGTGGTCGAGCAGCTCAAGCGTGACGGCAGCGTTCAGCGCGGCTGGCTGGGAGTAGTGATTCAGGAGGTCAATAAGGATCTGGCCGAGTCCTTTGGTCTGCCGCGTCCGGCTGGGGCGCTGATTGCCCAGACCCAGCCCGATGGCCCGGCTGATCGGGGCGGTTTGCAGGCTGGTGATGTGATCCTGCAGTTCAATGGCCAGGATATTGTCATGTCCTCCGATCTGCCGCATGCGGTGGGCCGGGTCCGGCCGGGTACTGAGGCCAATGTGGTGGTGATGCGTGACAAGAAGCGCCGTACTATCAAGCTGACCGTTGGTGCTTTGCCGGACGATGACAGCATTGCTGCCTCGGGTGGGCCGGCTCCCGGCGCTCCGGCTGCAGCCGACAACCGTCTGGGCGTGACCGTGGTCGAGTTGAGCGATGAGCAAAAGCAGAGCCTGGATGTGCGTGCTGGCGTGGCGGTGCGTGAAGTGCGGCCAGGCCCGGGCGCCATGGTTGGGCTGCGTCCTGGCGATATCATTACCAATCTTGACAACAAGGTGATCGATTCGGTGAGCGCCTTTGAGCAGACGGCCAAGGAGCTGCCGAATAATCGCTCGATTTCCATGCGGGTAATCCGTCAAGGACGGGCCAGTTACATTACCTTCAGATTGGCCGAATAGGCCGTCATCCACAAGCCGACCAGTGGTGCTGTATCCGTCGCCGGATGTGGCTCCGTGGTCGGGCTTGCGATAGCGCCTTACGGCGTAATCAGGTACACTCGCGGGCTGTTTTGGGGAGCCTGCCCCGCCCACTGCCATGCCTGGCAATCTAGTCTGGATGAACCGCGCCGTGAGTGACCTGAGTCTTATTCGTAACTTTTCGATCATTGCCCACATCGACCACGGCAAATCGACCCTGGCTGACCGTTTCATCCAGATCTGTGGTGGCCTGACCGAGCGGGAAATGGCCGAGCAGGTGCTCGACTCCATGGATCTTGAACGTGAGCGCGGGATTACCATCAAGGCTCACAGCGTGACCCTGTATTACACCGCGCGTGACGGCAAGACCTACCAACTCAACTTCATTGACACCCCCGGCCACGTTGACTTCCACTACGAAGTCAGCCGCTCGCTGGCGGCCTGTGAAGGCGCTCTGCTGGTGGTGGATGCCGCCCAGGGTGTGGAGGCGCAGTCGGTCGCCAACTGCTACACCGCCATCGAGCAGGGACTCGAGGTGATGCCGGTTCTGAACAAGATCGACCTGCCCCAGGCTGAGCCGGAGCGGGTCAAGGCGGAAATCGAAAGCGTGATCGGAATCGATGCAACCGACGCCGTGGCCTGTTCGGCCAAGAGCGGTCTGGGCGTCGAGGATGTGCTGGAGCGCCTGATTCAGGCTATTCCCAGCCCGGAAGGTGAGATTGAGGCGCCACTGCAGGCACTGATCATTGATTCCTGGTTCGACAACTACCTCGGGGTCGTGTCGCTGGTACGGGTTAAGCATGGCCGGATCAAGAAGGGCGACAAGGTCTTGGTCAAATCGACCGGCAAGGTGCATCAGGTCGACAGCGTTGGCGTATTCAATCCCAAGCACACAGAAACCGCTGATCTCAAGGCCGGCGAAGTAGGTTTCATCATTGCCGGTATCAAGGACATTCACGGTGCCCCGGTGGGTGATACCCTGACCCTGTCGAATACCCCGGACGTCGATCCGCTGCCAGGTTTTCAGCGGGTCAAACCGCAGGTCTATGCTGGTCTGTTCCCGGTCAGCTCGGATGACTTCGAGGATTTCCGCGAAGCACTGCAGAAGCTGACCCTGAACGATGCGGCGCTGCAGTTCGAGCCGGAAAGCTCTGATGCGCTGGGCTTTGGTTTCCGCATCGGTTTTCTTGGCATGCTGCACATGGAGATCATTCAGGAGCGTCTGGAACGCGAGTACGACCTGGATCTGATCACCACGGCGCCAACCGTAGTCTTCGAGGTGGTGAAGAAGGGTGGTGAGGTGATCTACGTCGACAACCCGTCGCACTTGCCTGACCCGTCGATGATCGAGGAAATGCGCGAGCCGATCGTGCGAGCCAATATTCTGGTGCCGCAGGATCATCTGGGCAGCGTGATCACCCTGTGTATCGAGAAACGTGGCGTGCAGCATGACATGGTGTTCCTCGGCACTCAGGTGCAGGTTACCTATGACCTGCCGATGAACGAGGTGGTGCTGGACTTCTTCGATCGGCTGAAGTCGGTCAGCCGCGGCTATGCCTCGCTCGATTACAGCTTCGAGCGCTTCCAGGCCGCCAAGCTGGTGCGTCTGGATGTACTGATCAATGGTGAAAAGGTCGATGCTCTGGCGCTGATCGTGCACCGGGACAATGCTGCCTACAAAGGCCGGCAATTGGTCGAAAAGATGAAGGAACTGATTCCGCGGCAGATGTTCGATGTCGCCATTCAGGCTGCCATCGGTGGGCAGATTGTTGCCCGCTCGACAGTCAAGGCACTGCGCAAGAACGTTCTGGCCAAGTGTTACGGCGGTGACGCCAGCCGTAAGAAGAAGCTGCTGGAAAAGCAGAAGGCCGGTAAGAAACGTATGAAGCAGGTAGGTAGCGTGGAAATTCCCCAGGACGCGTTCCTGGCGGTGTTGAAAGTAGACAGCTAAGTCAATAACCAGGGACAGATATGCATTTCAATTTTCCGCTGATACTGGTCATTGCGGTTGCCGGCACGGGATTGCTGGCACTGCTGGACCGGCTCCTGCTGGCTCCCGGCCGGCGTCGTGCGCAGGAGCGCTATCAGAGAGAAGTGGACGTTGCCGATCCGCAAACCATAGAGCGGCTGGGCAAGGAGCCACTGCTGATCGAGTACTCCAAGTCGTTCTTTCCGGTCCTGGCGGTGGTATTGGTGCTGCGCTCTTTTCTGGTCGAGCCGTTCCAGATTCCATCCGGTTCGATGAAGCCGACTCTGGAGGTTGGTGATTTCATCCTGGTAAACAAATTTTCCTACGGTATTCGCCTGCCGGTACTCGATACCAAGGTGATTCCGATCGGGGGCCCGCAGCGCGGGGATGTCATGGTGTTCCGCTACCCGAATGACCCCAGGGTCAACTACATCAAGCGGGTGGTCGGTTTGCCTGGCGATCACGTGGCTTACGCCGACAAGCAGTTGTTCGTCAACGGCGAGCCGGTCAGTCGCGAGTTGCTGCGAGTCGAGCCCGATGACGAAGTGCCGGCCGGACATCCGTTGCAGGCCATTGCCGAAGCCGATGTATTCCAGGAGCAGTTGGGCGAGACAACTCACCTGATTCGCCACAAACGTCTGTCGCAGGCGCCGCCCGCACGCGAGTGGGTAGTGCCTGAGGGGCATTATTTCATGGTGGGTGACAACCGTGACAATTCCAACGACAGTCGTTACTGGAGTGCTTCGGATATGCCTCGAGAGTTGTGGGGTATGGTTCCCGACAACTATATTGTAGGCAAGGCCTTCGCGGTCTGGATGCACTGGCCCGAGCCGAAGTTGCGCAACCTGCCGAGTTTTTCCAGCGTTGCCCTGATCAACTGAGCTTCGATCCGGTCAGCCTTGCAAGGAATGCCTGCCTGGCTTACATGGCCATGGCAGGCTGATAACAACATCAACATCGGACGTAACGAGGTCATCATGCGCCACTCGCAGAAAGGCATGTCATTCTTTGGTTGGCTGGCAGTCATTGCTCTGATCGTTTTCGGTCTGGTAATCGCGGCCAAACTGATCCCCATCTATATGGACCATTTCGCCCTGCGCAAGATAGTGACTTCGGTGAATGACGACCCTTCGTTGAGCATCAATTCGTTGCGTGACATGCATAGCCACATCAGTCGCGGCATGCAGATCAACAGTATTCGCGATATCCGCATGGATGATGCGGTCAATGTGACGGCCAGCGGGACCGACGCCTATACCGTCGTGATCAAGTACGAGGTACGTTCACCGCTGCTCAAGACCGTGGACCTGCTGGTCCATTTTGATGAAACCCATATTGTCAGACCCTTAAAGTGAGCAACAAGCTAGACCGACTTGAACGTAAGATAGGGTACAGTTTCAAGGACCAGGAACTGCTGGTTCTGGCCCTGACCCACCGTAGTCACGGTGGGCGCAACAACGAGCGCCTGGAGTTTCTTGGTGACTCGGTGCTCAATTTTGTCGCCGCCGAGGCGCTGTTCCAACGCTTTCCCCAAGCCCGTGAAGGCCAGTTGTCGAGGTTGCGGGCCCGGCTGGTCAAGGGTGTGACCCTGGCTGAACTGGCCAAGGGCTTCGAGCTGGGCGAATACCTGCGCTTGGGCTCGGGTGAGCTCAAAAGTGGTGGCTTTCGCCGTGAATCGATCCTGGCTGACGCCACCGAAGCGATCATTGGGGCCATCTATCTGGATAGTGGGATGGAGACCGCCCGCGAGCGTATTCTGCACTGGTTGCAGGAACACATTGCCGAGCTGACCCTGATCGACAACAACAAGGACCCGAAAACCCGCCTGCAGGAGTACCTGCAGTCGCGTCAGTGCGAACTGCCGCGTTACGAGGTGATCGAAAGTAGCGGTGAGGCGCACTGCCGGACCTTCAAGGTCGACTGCCAGATTGCCTTGCTATCAGAACGTACTTTCGGGGTTGGCAGCAGTCGCCGGCTGGCCGAACAGCAAGCCGCCCAGGAAGCTTTGCTAGCCCTGGGGGTGGAGAAAATCGATGACTGACGCAAACCGTTGTGGCTATGTGGCCATTGTTGGCCGGCCAAATGTGGGCAAGTCGACGCTGCTCAATCACATCTTAGGGCAGAAGCTGGCGATCACCTCGCGCAAGCCGCAGACCACCCGGCATACGCTGCTGGGGATCAAGACCGAAGGTCCGGTTCAGGCGATTTATGTCGACACCCCCGGTCTGCACAAGGAAAACGAAAAGGCGCTTAACCGCTATATGAACAAGAGCGCCAGCCAGGCGTTGCGTGATGTTGATGTGGTGCTGTTCGTGGTTGACCGGCTGCGCTGGACTGATGAAGACCAGATGGTGCTGGAGCGGATTCAACAGGTGCGCTGCCCGGTGCTGATAGTGGTCAACAAGGTTGACCGCCTGGATGACAAAAACACGCTGTTGCCGCATCTGGAATGGCTGACCGAGCAGTTGCCCGAGGCCGAGGTGGTACCGGTATCGGCGCTGCATGGACGCAATATCGAGCATCTCGAGCAGTTGATTGCCGAACGTTTGCCCGAGAGTGAACACTTCTACCCTGACGATCAGTTGACCGACCGCAGTTCGCGCTTTCTGGCGGCCGAGCTGGTGCGCGAGAAAGTCATGCGTCAACTCGGTGCCGAGGTGCCTTACCAGGTCACGGTCGAGGTCGAACAATTCAAGCAGGAAGGCAAGATCCTGCATATTCACGCGTTGATTCTGGTCGAGCGCGATGGTCAGAAGAAAATCATCATCGGTGATGGTGGTGAGCGCCTGAAGAAGATTGGCCAGGAAGCGCGGCTGGATATGCAAAAGCTGTTCGGCAGCAAGGTTATGCTCAATCTCTGGGTCAAGGTGCGCCGCGGCTGGTCTGATGATGAGCGGGCGCTCAACTCGCTGGGTTATCGCTTCGACTGATCGGGTGCCCCATGCACCTTGCGCTAACTCCCGCCTATGTCCTGCACAGCAGGCCCTACCGCGACAGCAGCGCGCTGGTCGATTTGCTGACCCTGCATCAGGGGGTGCAGCGAGTCGTCTGGCGTGGCGCGCGTAGTGCGCGCAAGGGCAATGCTGCTCAACCGTTCGTGCCGCTACTGGTCGGCCTGGGCGGGCGCGGTGAACTGAAAACCCTGCAGCAGGCCGAGATCGCCGGGCATTATCGCCTGCTTCAGGGCGATGCACTGTTCAGTGGTTTGTACCTGAACGAGTTGCTGGTACGGCTGCTGACTCCCGGTGATCCCCAGACTCTGTTGTTCGCCGCCTATCAGAACAGCCTGCAGGCGCTGGCCGAGGCCGAGCCGGTCGAGCCGTTGCTGCGCCGTTTCGAATGGCAACTGCTGGCGGTTCTGGGCTATGGTTTCAGTCTTGTCGAGGATGCCGAGGGCACTAGGGTTGACGCGCAGGGTTATTATCACTGGCAGTTCGAGCAAGGCCTGGTACGGCTCTCGGGTCCGGTCCCGCCATCGGCACTGCCGGGGGCGGCGCTGCTGGCCATGGCCGCCGATGACTGGCGTGACGCCGAGACTCTGCGCACCGCCAAGCGTTTGATGCGCCAGGCTCTGGGCGTTCATCTGGGTGAACGACCGCTGCTCAGCCGACAACTGTTTTCCGTTTCCAACAAGGAGTCTTCCCGTGACTGATCCACAACGTGTGCTGTTGGGGGTGAACATCGACCATATCGCCACTCTGCGTCAGGCGCGTGGTACCCGTTACCCCGACCCGGTCCAGGCGGCAATCGAGGCCGAGCAGGCTGGCGCCGATGGTATTACCGTGCACCTGCGCGAGGATCGCCGGCATATTCAGGAGCGCGATGTGCGTCTGCTCAAGGAAGTAATGCAGACCAGGATGAATCTGGAAATAGCGGTTACCGACGAGATGCTGGTGTTTGCCCGGGAGATTGCTCCTGAACACGTGTGTCTGGTGCCCGAGCGGCGCGAAGAACTGACCACCGAGGGTGGGTTGGATGTACTGGGCAATCAGGCCCGGGTGCAGGAAGCGGTCGAGCAACTGGCTGCCCAGGGCGCCGAAGTGTCGCTGTTCATCGATGCTGATCCACGCCAGATTGAGGCGGCCAAGCAGGCTGGGGCGCCTGTGATCGAGCTGCATACCGGCCACTATGCCGACACCCAGGGGGCTGAGCAGGCCGAGGCGCTGGCGCGCATCCGTGAAGGGGTGATCTATGCCCGCAAGCTGGGTCTGGTGGTCAATGCCGGGCATGGGCTGCACTATCACAATGTCGAGCCGATTGCGGCTATCCCCGGAATCAATGAGCTGAATATCGGGCATGCAATCATTGCCCGGGCGCTGTTCAGTGGTCTGGCTGAGGCGGTACGGGAAATGCGGGCGCTGATCCTGAGTGCTGCGGCTGGCCGATGATCATCGGGATTGGCACTGATCTGGTGCTGGTGGCGCGGATCGAGGCGGTGGTGGCGCGCCAGGGTGAGCGCTTTGCCCGGCGCATTCTGACCCCTGCCGAGTTCCAGCGCTACGCCACGCATCACCAGCCGCTGCGGTTTCTGGCCAAGCGCTTCGCTGCCAAGGAAGCGATCCTCAAGGCCTTGGGAACCGGGCTGGCCAAGGGCATGTCCTGGCAGCATATCCAGATCGACAGTGATGCCAACGGCGCGCCTCTGGTGGTGCTGAGCGGCACGGCGCTGGCCCGGCTACAGCAGGGCGGCGGCGGACGCATGCTGCTGTCGCTCAGTGATGAGCGCGAGCAGGCGCTGGCTTTTGCGCTGTGGTCCGCCGGCTAGGGAAACATTGATTAATTGCACGCAAGCCCAGCAGCCCGGTTGGCGCTGACCTGTTCTGGACTGTCGATGCCCTGGATGGGCATCGTCAAGCCCCCAGGGATGGGTTCACGGCGTGTCCAGAACAGGTCAGCGACAATTGGGCCAACACCGAAACTGATTTAATCAGTGTTTCCCTAGGGTCAGCGCTGCTCCAGGTCGGCCTGACAGGCCTGCAGTCGCTCGATGGCCTGTAGCAGTTGGTGGATCTCGGCCTGGCAGTTCTGCCCCTGTTTCAGTCGATTCTCAGCCGCCTGGCAACAATTACGCAATTGTGGCACGCCGCAATAGCGGGTAGCGCCATGCAGGCGGTGAACATGTTCGAGCAGGGCGTCTGGCTGTTCCTGCTGCAGTGCCTGTTCGATACGCCGGCGTTCATCCGCCAGGCTGCCGATCAGCATGTGCAACATGTCTTCGGCCAAATCTAGCTTGCCGGCGGCCAGGCGCAAGCCTTCGGCGTTGTCCAGCACTGGCAGCGCTTCATCCAGGGTGCTGGCCTCGGGTTGCGGCTCATCATCACGTGCTGGTGCTTCGGGTAGCGGGTCAAGAATGATGCCGGTCCAGCGGTGCACGCAGTAGCGCAGCTGTTCCGGGCTGATCGGCTTGCTCAGATAGTCGTTCATGCCACATTTGAGCAGTTGTCGCCGCTCCTCGGCCAGGGCATGGGCGGTCAGGGCAACTATCGGGACCGCATCGCAACCGGCAATCTCTTCGCGCAGACGCAGTTCGGCAGTGGTCTGGCGGCCGTCCATGCCAGGCATCTGAACGTCCATGAATATCAGATCAATACGCTGCTCACCGGTAATGCTCAGGGCTTCTTCGCCGCTGCTGGCGGTGATGACCTGGGCTCCCATTTCGCTGAGGAAGGTTTCGACCAGGCGCAGGTTTGCCGGGTTGTCGTCGACACACAAAACCTTGAGCAGGCTCTCCTGGCGTGGTTGGTTGACGGCGGGGTCGTTCTGGGGTTGCGGGCGTAGCAGCAGCAGGGCGGCGCGGAACAGTTTGCGTTGGCAGACCGGTTTGGAAAGGACCTGGCATTGCGAGCCGACCAATTGATCAAGTTCGGGCAGGTGCTCGCTGGTTTCGGTCAGCAGAATATACTTGCTGTCATATTGTTTGGCCCATTCACGGGCCAGGTTTAGCGGTTCGCCGGGGCCGCAGTTGGGTTGCTGCGAGCTTAGCAACACCAGAGCCGGTGGCTCGGCTCCGCTCTGAAGCTGCTGTTCCAGGACTTGCGGGCTGTCGTACAGGCGAACGCTCAGGCCCAGGTCCTCAAGCCCGTGCAGCAATGCCTGGCGGCTCAACAGCTGAGGCTCGATCAGTGCGGCACTCAGGCCTGCCAGCGGTGTGTTGGGCAGGTCGTCAGCGGCCTGGCTGGATTTGTTGAGGCGCAGCGTCAGCCAGAATTCCGAGCCTTCGCCCGGCTTGCTGTGCAGGCCGATTTCGCCGTGCATCTGCTCGACCAGGCGTTTGGCGATCACCAGTCCCAGGCCGGTACCGCCGGATTGCCGGGTCAGGGTGTTGTCGGCCTGGCTGAAGGCCTGGAACAGTGACTTCTGCTCAGCGCTGGTCAGGCCAACGCCGGTGTCGGTCACGCTGATCCTCAGCAGGGCGTGGGTCTCGTCTTCCTGTTCGAGCATGGTGCGCACGCAAACCGAGCCCTGATGGGTGAACTTGATTGCATTGCTGATCAGATTGGCGAGGATCTGCTTGAGCCGCAGCGGGTCGCCGCTCAGCCCCAGTGGCGTGTCGCGGTAGATGATGTTGACCAGCTCCAGGCCCTTGATATGGGCGGCCGGGGCGAGCATGGTCAGGGTGTCCTGAATCAGGTCGCGCAGGTTAAATGGCAGGTTGTCGAGGATCAGCTTGCCGGCTTCGATCTTGGAGAAGTCGAGGATCTCGTTGATGATCGCCAACAGGTTGTCGGCCGACTTGCCAATGGTATCCAGGTATTCCTGTTGGCGTGGGCTCAGTTCTGTACGTTGCAGCAGGTTGCTGAAGCCAAGAATGCCGTTGAGTGGGGTGCGCAATTCATGGCTCATATTGGCCAGGAATTCGGATTTGATCCGGCTGGCTTCCTGAGCAGTCTTGCGCGCCATGTCCAGCTCGATGTTCTGGATTTCGATGGTTTCCAGGGTTTGCCGCAGATCTTCGGTGGCCTGGTCGATGTTCTGCTGCAGTTCGCCCTGGGCGCTCTGCAGGGTGCGGGCCATGGTGTTGATGCCATTGGCCAGATCATCCAGTTCGCGGCTGCCGGTGGCGCCCAGGCGCACATCCAGCTGGCCTTCGCTGATCCGGTCAATGGTGTCGTTGATTTGGCCGACCGGGTCGGTGATGCGTCGGCCCATGGTGCTGACTACCCCGCCGGTAATCAAGAGACCGATGATGATCAGGGCGCTGGCGCTGAGCAGGCCCTGGTAGCGGCGGATCTGGGTGCTGCTGTGGCTCAGTTCGACCTCCAGCCAGCCGAGCAACTGATCGGTTTCCAGTAGGGCGTCGGGAAATTGTGCGATCAATTCGGCGGTGGCCAGCAGCGGCAGGGTGAAACGGCTGCTGGCCCCGCTAGCCTGGACCTGCAGGCCAGTGCCAGCGCCCAGCCCGTCGGTAGCCAGGGTGCGTGCGCCGGGGATCATCCGTGGGCCGGCATGGGTCAGCAATTGCTGGTCGGGGCTGAGCAGGCTGACGGCTCTGACATCGCTGTGATTGAGGGCGTTGTTCAGCAGGGTACTCAGTTCTTCGGGCTGTTGGTGGATCAGGGCCACTGTGCTGGGGCGTTGCAGGTACTCGACGGTCATCAGTCCGCGTTCGAGCAGTTGGCGTTCCAGCTGGTTCGACTGTTGCCAGGCAAACCAGCCACCCAGAGTCACTGCCAGAAGCCCGGCCGGGACCAGGGTCATCAACAGGATGCGGGCCTTGATGCCAATCTCGCTCATGGGACCTCTCGTGCAGTTTGTTAGTGGGTCAGAATATGCAGGGAAACATCGCTCACCGGCCCACCAGGATTTTATCTGTCGGATTTGTGTTTCACCTGGGTCCTGAGACCCGTTTGTCGGTATCATAGGCGTACTGACAAAAAAGCACAGCCTCAAGCCAGAGCCGAACCTCAGAGCAGCGTCCTGTCAACGGGCCTGGAGGGCGGCAAACTGACGTAATTGAGTATGTAGGTGAATGATGAATATCGAGTATCCCACCATTGCCGACTGCATTGGCAACACCCCTCTGGTTCGCCTGCAACGTTTGCCCGGCCAAACCAGTAATACCGTACTGGTCAAGCTCGAAGGCAACAATCCGGCGGGGTCGGTCAAGGATCGTCCGGCACTATCAATGATCGAGCGCGCCGAGTTGAGCGGGGCGATCAAGCCGGGTGACACACTGATCGAGGCGACCTCAGGCAATACCGGTATCGCGTTGGCCATGGTGGCGGCGATCAAGGGTTATCGAATGGTCCTGATCATGCCCGACAACATGAGTGCTGAGCGCAAGGCGGCGATGACCGCCTATGGTGCCGAACTGATTTTGGTCAGCCGCGAGGCTAGTATGGAAGGTGCCCGTGATCTGGCCTTGCAGATGCAAAGCGAAGGCAAGGGCAAGGTACTCGACCAGTTTGGCAATCAGGACAATCCCGAGGCTCACTACACTGGTACTGGTCCGGAGATCTGGCGCGACACTCAGGGCAGCATTACCCATTTTGTCAGCTCGATGGGCACCACTGGTACCATCATGGGCACGTCTCGCTATCTTAAGGAACAGAATCCTGCGATCCAGATTGTCGGCCTGCAGCCGATGGAAGGTGCCTCGATTCCTGGTATCCGGCGCTGGCCGGAGGCCTATTTGCCGAGCATCTTCGATGCCAGTCGGGTCGATCAGGTGATCGACATGGGTCAGGATGAGGCCGAGCGGACCATGCGTCGGCTGGCTCGTGAAGAGGGCATCTTCTGTGGCGTTTCCTCTGGCGGCGCGGTGGCCGGGGCCTTGCGTATCAGTGCTGAGGTCGAGAATGCGGTGATTGTGGCAATCATTTGCGACCGGGGTGATCGCTACTTGTCCACCGGGGTCTACGACAGCTGACCATGAACAGATTTCGAGGGCGGGCCCGGCGTACACCGCAGGCGCAGGCGCCAGCGGCCATTGGTCAGCGGCTGGAGCTTGGACTTGAGCGCTTGACCCATGATGGTCGTGGCATCGGCCAATGGCAGGGGCGCACGGTGTTCGTCGAGGGTGGTTTGCCCGGAGAAACCGTTAGAGCCCGGGTTGTTCAGGCCCGCAGCAAGCTGATCGAGGCGCGCCTGGAACGGGTGCTTGGTGGCGATTCCGAACGTCAGGTTCCGGCCTGCGCGCATGCCGATCTGTGCGGTGGCTGCAATCTTCAACACATGCCACATGCGACTCAGCTCAGGATTAAGCAGCAGGCTCTGGCCCAGCAATTGCGGCATTTTGCCGGTATACAACCCGAGCACTGGGCAGCGCCGCTGCTAGGGCCGGAATACGGCTACCGGCAGCGTACCCGTATCGCCGTGCGCTGGCAGCCGGAGCAGCAGCGTTTGCAGGTAGGTTATCGCCAGCGTGGCAGCAACGAACTGGTTGAAGTGAATCAGTGCCCTATTCTGGTGCCTGCGCTTGAAGCCTTGCTCAAGGCGCTGCCGGTAGTGCTGGGGCGCTTGCAGGCACCTCAGGCGTTGGGGCATGTCGAGCTGATCGGTGGTGAGCGGCCAGCATTGTTGGTGCGGCATGTCCGCGCGTTGCCGGCGGCTGATATCGAGGCGCTTGGCGTGCTGGCCCGAGCGCACCAGGCACACTGCTGGCTACAGGGCGAAGAGGGGCAGGCGGCGCGGTGCGTGACGGCCGATGCCGAACAGGCGATGCCGGTCTACCGTCTGGGCGATCAGCAGCTATGCTTTGAGTTCGCTCCGGGTGACTTCACTCAGGTCAATGCCGAGATCAACCAGCGGATGGTCAACCAGGCGCTGGACTGGCTGGCACCACAACCGGGTGAGCGGATTCTGGATCTGTTTTGCGGGGTAGGTAATTTTGCCCTGGCCCTGGCGCTCCAGGGTGCGCAGGTCAACGCCATCGAAGGCAGTGAGGCGATGGTGGTCCGGGCTGCGGCCAATGCCGGCAAAAATGCGCTGCAGGGCCTGCACTTTTCCCAGGCGGACTTGTCGAAGCCGGTGACGGAGATATTGTCCGGACAGGTTTGGGACGCGGCTTTGCTGGATCCGCCGCGTGACGGGGCACAGCAGGTGGTCCAGGGGTTGGCGGCGCTGGGGGTTGGTCGGGTGTTGTATGTTTCCTGCAATCCGGCGACCCTGGCGCGTGATGCGGGACTGCTGGCCGAAGCGGGATATCGACTGGAGCGGGTCGGGATCATGGACATGTTCCCGCATACCGCCCATGTGGAAGCCATGGCTCTGTTTCGACACCACAAGTGAGTGTCGCCAGAGCGGCGAGGAATCGAGGTAATGGTACAAGTCAGAGCGGAACACCCGATCAATCGTGACGGTAGCGTCAATCTGGATGCCTGGCTGGAGCGTATCCAGCACCGCGTGCCGTTGCAGTCACCGGCGGTGCTGCGTGAAGCCTGTGAGTGGGCGGAAGATCTCGAGCAGGCGGCGATCGCCGCAGAGAACATCTGGTCCGAAGGCACCAGCAGTTACCGGATTGGCCTGGAAATGGCCGAGATTCTGGCCGATCTCAAACTGGACCAGGATTCACTGGTGGCCGCCGTGGTCTACCGGGCGGTGCGTGAGCGCAAGACTGACCTGGCCGAGGTCGAGCACCGGTTTGGTGAGGTAGTCGCCCGGCTGGTAGATGGGGTGCAGCGGATGGCAGCCATCAGCGTCTCGCAAAACCCGGCCAAGACCAAGGCGTTCAGCCCTCAGGCACAGATCGAGAATCTGCGCAAAATGCTGGTGACTATGGTCGATGACGTACGGGTGGCGCTGATCAAGCTGGCCGAGCGTACCTGTGCAATCCGGGCGGTCAAGGATGCGCCCGAGGAAAAACGCTATCGGGTCGCCCGCGAGGTGTTCGATATTTATGCTCCGCTGGCCCACCGGCTGGGCATCGGTCATATCAAGTGGGAGCTGGAAGACCTGTCGTTCCGCTACCTTGAGCCGGTGCAATACAAGCAGATCGCCAAGCTGCTGGACGAGCGCCGACTGGATCGCCAGGAGTACATCGACAGTGTCATGAACCAGCTGCGCAGCGAGCTGGAAGAGGCGGGTATCCACGCCGAGATTACCGGTCGGGCCAAACACATCTATTCGATCTGGCGCAAAATGCAGCGTAAAGGGATCGATTTTAGTCAGATCTATGACGTGCGGGCGGTTCGGGTCCTGGTGCCGCTGGTGCGTGACTGCTATACCGCGCTGGGCATCGTGCATAGCCTGTGGCGGCATATTCCCAACGAGTTTGACGACTATATCGCCAACCCCAAGGAAAATGGCTATCGTTCGCTGCATACTGCGGTAATCGGTCCGGAGGGTAAAGTGCTGGAGGTCCAGATCCGGACTCAGGCCATGCACGAGGAAGCCGAACTGGGGGTTTGCGCCCATTGGCGCTACAAGGGTACCGACGTCAACAGCGCCTCCAATGCCTACGAAGACAAGATCGCCTGGTTGCGTCAGGTACTCGAGTGGCACGAGGAGATGGGCGATATTGGTGGTCTGGCCGAGCAATTGCGGGTCGACTTCGAGCCGGATCGCATCTATCTGTTCACCCCCGATGGTCATGCAGTGGATGTGCCCAAGGGCGCGACCCCGCTGGATTTCGCCTATCGCATTCATACCGAGATTGGTCACCGCTGCCGGGGTGCCAAGGTCAATGGGCGGATCGTCCCGCTCAACTACATTCTGCAGACCGGTGAGCAGGTCGAGATCATCACCGGCAAGCACAACGGCCCAAGCCGGGACTGGCTTAACACCAACCTCGGTTACGTCAATACCTCGCGGGCCCGGGCCAAGATTCAGCACTGGTTCAAGCAGCAGGCGCGGGAACAGAACGTTCAGGCCGGCAAGCTGATGCTCGAGCGTGAATTGACCCGGCTGGCGCTGAACGGGGCCGATTATGCGCAACTGATTGACCGGCTCGGGATCAAGAGTCAGGAGGATCTGTTCGCCGCCGTAGGCTCGGGCGATCAGCGTCTGGCCCATGTGGTCAATGTCGCCCAGCAACTGGTCGAGCCGGACCGGCACAGCGAGCAACTGGAGCTTATTCCCCGGCGACCGAGCCGCCCTGGCCGGCGTGGCGATGTCTATATTCAGGGCGTCGGCAATCTGATGACCCAACTGGCCGGATGCTGCCAGCCGGTGCCGGGTGATCCGATCATCGGTTATATCACTCTGGGCCGTGGTGTAACCGTACACCGGGCTGACTGTGCCAACGCCGTGCAGCTGCAGGACCGCGATTCCGAGCGGCTGATCGAAGTCAGTTGGGGTGGTGAGCCGGTACAGACCTACCCGGTGGAAATCTATATTCGCGCCTATGATCGCTCGGGTCTGTTGCGTGACGTATCGCAGTTGCTGGCCAATGAGAAGGTCAATGTGCTTGAGGTCAACACCCGGACCAACAAGGACGACAACTACGCCGCCATGCTGCTGACCGTCGAAGTGCCGAACCTGAGCCTGCTGGGGCGTCTGCTGGCCCGGATCAGCCAATTGCCGAACGTGCTGGAGGCTCGCCGCAACCGTCAGGAGGCCCGCGGATGAGCTATCAGCTGGACGATCTGCTATACCTGATGGCGCGCTTGCGTGACCCGCAATATGGTTGCCCCTGGGATCTGGAGCAGTCGTTCGAGACCATAGTGCCGCATACTTTGGAAGAAGCCTATGAGGTGGCCGATGCCATCGCCGAAGGCGACTTCCGGCAACTGGCTGGCGAGTTGGGCGATCTGTTGTTTCAGGTGGTCTACTATGCCCAGCTTGGGCGTGAGGCCGGCCACTTTGGCTGGGATGAGGTGGTGGATGGGATTACCCGCAAGCTGGTCCGTCGCCACCCGCATGTCTTCCCTGACGGTAATCTGCGCACGCCGCCGGGCACCCTGAACCTGCCCCAGGAGCAGATCAAGCGCCGTTGGGAGGAGATCAAGGCCGAGGAGCGCGCTGAGCGCGCCGACGCACCGGAGCAATTGTCGCTGCTCGATGACATCCCCAAAGCCCTGCCAGCGCTGAGCCGGGCGCAGAAACTGCAGGGCCGCGCCGCCCGGGCCGGGTTCGACTGGCCGGACACTTTGCCGGTAATCGACAAGTTGGCCGAGGAGCTGGACGAGATCCGTCAGGCCATTGCCCAGGGCGACCAGGCTGCGGTGGCCGAGGAGGTCGGCGATCTGCTGTTCTGTACGGTCAATCTGGCGCGCCATCTCAAGGTCGATGCCGAAACGGCGCTGCGGGCCGGCAATGACAAGTTCGAGCGGCGGTTCCGCTTTATCGAGCAACAGCTGAGCGAAGGTGGGCGTGGCGTCGAGCAGTGCTCACTGCAGGAACTCGACGCCCTGTGGGATGAAGCCAAGCGTCAGGGGCTTTGACGCTATGTATAAGGGAAGCCCTGATTAATTACACAAAAGTCCAGCCGCCTGGTTGGCACAGACCTGTTCTGGACCGTTAGATGCCAAGGATGGCATCTACGAGCCCCCAGGGACGGGTTTACGGCGTGTCCAGAACAGGTCTGTGCCAATCGGGCTGACACACCGAAGCCGGTTTAATCAGTGCTGCCTTAATGTTGTGATTCTTTCTCCTGACTGACCAATTGCTGCAGATGCTTGCGGCTCAGGGCCAGGTAACGGGGGGTTGGGCCGACATCGTCATATAACGGATCGCCCAGCTCATCCAGCGCGATGACCTTGGTGCCCGGCTGGTAGGGCAGGCCGGCTTCCAGCTCTTCCAGAGCGGAGCTCAGCAGGTCAGTGATCAGATCCTCAATCCGGCGCTTGGGATACATCTCATGCAATGCGGCAAGCCGCGCGGCATCCTCCAGCGGCAGATTGACCTGGTAAGTGTTGCTGGTGACGCGGCCTTTGGCGATGCGTTCCCAGTGCTGGGTGAGTTCACGGATCTTCATGTTTCCCCCTATCGCCCGGAGTGCCGGGCACAACCAGTGACAAGTCGCTTGTGGCGACACTTTCAGCATAGATCAGTTGTAGCCCGCTTGCCGCCCAAAGCAGGGCTTGTCAGCCTGGTTGCAAAACGACATGCTGACCGGACATGGTGAGGTCAGAGGAGGATGGCATGGCAGAAATCGATGTGCGGCTGCGCGAAGATGTGCATGATCTGGGCGAGCTGTTGGGGCAAACCATCAAGACGCATCTGGGGGATGATTTTCTGGCCCGGATCGAGCGTATCCGCCTGGGAGCCAAGCAGGGTCGCCAGACTGATCAGGCCGCTCATGAGGCCTTGCTCAGCGAATTGCATGACCTGCCGGACGATCTGCTGCTGCCGGTGTGCCGGGCCTTCAACCAGTTTCTCAATCTGGCCAATATCGCCGAACAGTATCACCGGATCCGCCGGCGCCGCGAGGATGAGCCCGTTGGCTTCGAGGAGCGCTGCCTTACCGAGCTGTTCGAGCGCCTGCGTACCCAAGGCCTGTCAGGCGAACAGCTCAGTGCCGAAGTCGAACGGCTGGATATTGAGCTGGTACTGACCGCACACCCCACCGAAGTTGCCCGACGTACCCTGATTCAGAAATATGATGCCATTGCGCTGGCGCTGGCCCGCCGTGATCACGATGACCTGAGTGCCGGGGAGCGGGCCGCCGTGCGTGAGGATCTGGCCCGTCTGATCAGCGAGGCCTGGCATACCGATGAAATCCGCCGCAACCGGCCGACCCCGGTGGATGAGGCCAAATGGGGCTTTGCCGTAATCGAGCACTCGTTGTGGCAGGCACTGCCGCAGTTCTTGCGCCGGCTCGATGATGAACTGGCTGCTGTTGCTGGGCCTGGGCTTGGGCTGCGTAGCGCACCTTTGCGCGTGGCCTCATGGATGGGCGGGGATCGTGACGGCAACCCCAATGTCACCGCACCGGTAACCCGCGAAGTGTTGCTGCTGGGCCGATGGATGGCTGCCGACCTGTATCTGCGCGATATCGAGCTGCTCAGCAACCAGCTCTCGATGCAGGCTGCCAGCGCTGAGCTGCGCCAACGGGTAGGCGATGTCGATGAGCCCTATCGGGCGTTGATGAAACAGTTGCGCAGTCGCCTGCAGTCGACCCGCTCCTGGGCAGAGGCGGCGTTAAGTACCGAGCTGGTCGAACCGGCCGACTGTCTGCACAGCATCGATGAGCTGCGAGAGCCGCTGGAGTGCTGTTACCAGTCGCTGCTGGAGCAGGGCATGGAGCTGATCGCCAACGGCCCCTTGCTGGATACCCTGCGTCGGGTCAATGCCTTCGGGCTTGGCCTTGTACGCCTGGATATCCGTCAGGACGCGGCGCGGCATGCCGATGTCCTCAGCGCCTTGACCGAATATCTGGAGCTGGGGCGTTATGCTGACTGGGATGAGTCGCAGCGCTGCCAGTTCCTGTTGACTGAACTGGCCAGCAAGCGGCCGCTGCTTCCGCCGCACTGGCAACCGAGCGCGGAGGTGGCCGAAGTGCTGGCAACCTGTCGGGTGGTTGCCGCCCAACCGCGTGAACTGCTGGGCTCCTATGTGATCTCCATGGCGGGCAGTGCTTCCGATGTGCTGGCGGTCAAGTTGCTGCTCAAGGAGGCCGGCCTGAGCTGGCCGATGCGGGTGGTACCGTTGTTCGAGACGCTGGCCGATCTGGATCAGGCGGCGGCTGTCATCGATCAGTTGTTGGGCCTGCCGGGTTATCGAGCGCTGGTGGGTGACGAGCAGGAAGTTATGATCGGCTATTCCGACTCGGCCAAGGATGCCGGAACTCTGGCCGCTGGCTGGGCCCAGTACCGGGCTCAGGAGGCGCTGGTGCAGGTCGCTCGTCAGCATGGCGTGCGTCTGCGTCTGTTCCATGGCCGTGGTGGTACCGTGGGTCGTGGTGGCGCGCCAGCGCACATGGCGATTCTTTCGCAGCCGCCAGGTTCGGTGAATGGGCAGTTCCGGGTTACTGAACAGGGGGAGATGATCCGCTTCAAGTTTGGTCTGCCGGGCATCGCGGTGCAGAGTCTGAGGCTGTACACCAGCGCTGTGCTGGAAGCGACCCTGCTACCGCCACCGGCCCCGGAGCCGGCTTGGCGCGAGTTGATGCAGCAGTTGGCTGATCGCTCGGTGGAAATATATCGGGGAGTGGTCCGTGAGGAGCCGCAATTCGTCGAATACTTCCGCCAGGCGACCCCGGAGCAGGAGCTGGCGCGCCTGCCGCTGGGGAGTCGGCCAGCCAAGCGGCGGAGCCAGGGAGGGATCGAAACCCTGCGTGCGATTCCATGGATTTTTGCCTGGACCCAGACCCGGTTGATGTTGCCGGCCTGGCTTGGCGCCGGTCAGGCGTTAGCTGAAGCCCTGGCAGCAGGTCGTCAGCAACAATTGCGCGACATGATGTCGCACTGGCCGTTCTTCCTGGCCCGGGTGGAAATGCTGGAAATGGTCCTGTCCAAGGCTGATGCCGGCATCGCCCGCTTTTACGAAGAGCGCCTGGCCGAGCCGGCACTCTGGCCGCTTGGCGAGCGTTTGCGCAGCGCATTGGAGCAGGCTGTAGCGGTAATTCTCAATCTACGCGAAAGTGACCGGTTGCTGGCCCACAATCCCGTGCTTGGCGAGTCGGTGGCGGTGCGTAACCCGTATACCGATCCATTGCACCTGCTTCAGGCTGAGTTGATGGCGCGGACCCGGGCCCAAGGTCAAAACATCGATCCGGCGCTGGAGCGGGCGTTGCTGGTGACGGTTGCCGGTATCGCTGCAGGGATGCGCAATACCGGCTGACCGGCTGGTCACAAGAGGATAATCATTTCAGGGTTTTATCCGATTGCGACCATGGTCCAGCTTGTGCATGCCCGATTGTGCGTGTATGTTGAACGCCCTTTTGCGATAACCGAACAGTTCCCGCATCAGCCGGGGCCTCTGAACAGGTCACACGCCAGCGCCTGGTACGCCACGGGCCAGGTGGCGTTGTTCCCAGAGCCCGCCCGCTGGTGCCGCCAGCCTCCGGCTCTGAGCCGCAGGCGGCCCCCAGATTTCAGTTAGACGAGGAGTTCAATATGCGCGTGATCCTTTTGGGCGCCCCCGGCGCGGGCAAGGGCACTCAGGCCCAGTTCATCTGCCAACGCTTCGATATCCCCCAGATCTCGACTGGCGACATGCTGCGTGCAGCGGTCAAGGCTGGTACCGAGCTGGGCAAGCAGGTCAAGGAAGTGATGGACAGCGGCGGGCTGGTGTCTGATGACCTGATCATTGGCTTGATCAAGGAGCGTATCGCTCAGGATGATTGCGCCAAGGGTTTCCTGTTTGACGGTTTCCCGCGCACCATTCCCCAGGCCGAAGCCTTGGTTGAGGCCGGAATTGAAATCGACAACGTGCTGGAAATCGCCGTTGAAGACGAAGAAATCGTGGCTCGCATGTCTGGCCGTCGGGTGCACCCGGGTTCTGGTCGGGTCTACCATGTTCAGCACAACCCGCCGAAGGTCGCTGACAAGGACGATGTCACCGGTGAAGATCTGATCCAGCGTGAAGACGATCAGGAAGCCACCGTCCGCAAGCGTCTGGAGGTCTATCATACCCAGACCAAACCGCTGGTCGACTTCTATCAGAAGCTGTCCGCAGCCCAGGGCAAGCCGAACTATTCCATGGTGGAAGGGGTTGGCAGCGTTGAGCAGATCACAGCCAAAGTGATTGCCGCACTGGGCTGATCGCCCGCACCGGCAGTTGATAAACCCGCGCCACCTCACGGTCGCGCGGGTTTTTCGTTTTGGCTACAATCGCGCCTGACTCGTCACACGGACTACCCATGACTACCTTGCTTGCCATCGATACCGCCACCGAAGCCTGCTCGGCTGCGCTGCTGCATAACGGCCAGCGCTACCACCGCTTCGAGATCATTCCCCGTTTGCATGCCCAGCGCCTGCTGCCGATGATCGAGGAGTTGCTGGCCGAGGCCGGGATAGGCATGTCCGCGGTCGACTGTCTGGTGTTCGGCCGCGGGCCGGGTGCCTTTACCGGGGTGAGGATTGCCACCGGCATGGTGCAGGGCCTGGCTTTCGCCATCGGCAAGCCGGTGATTGGTGTGTCCAATCTGGCCGCTTTGGCACAGCGGGCATACCGTGAGCACGGAGTTGAACAGGTCGCTGCCGCCATTGATGCGCGCATGGATGAGGTGTACTGGGGCTGCTATCGGCTTGAGCAGGGCGTTATGCGCTTGCAGGGGGAGGAGCGGGTTTGTGCGCCGGAGCAGGTCAGCCAACCCGCCGAATTGGTGCTGCAGGGTGGGGCTGGTACTGGCTGGCAGTATGCCGAGCGTCTGGCGGTCCAGGCCGAACGTCAGTGGCCGCAGATGTTGCCCGATGCGCAAGACCTGCTCGATCTGGCCATGCCTGACTGGCAGGCAGGTCACTGGCTGGATGCCGCCGATGCCCAGCCGGTGTATCTGCGTGATCAGGTAGCAACGCCCAAACAGCAGTAGCGCTGCTCATGCCGCCGCCTGGGGCTCTTGCAGCGTGCGGCCAAGGCGGATACCCTAGTTTCAATATCAATTGGATTATTCATCCATGCGCCTGGACGGTTTCTCGCCCTTCAATGCGCTCCCGGAGCGCGTCAATCGCCCTGTGGCCCCCCAGGCCAACAGCGAGTCGGCGCGTGCCGGGCAAACGGCCCCGGCGGCACCGGTTGAGCCGGTCAAGGCGCTAGCCAGTCGTCCGGTCAATGCGTCCAGTGCCAATGCCGAATACATTCCGGCGCGTCGTGATAGTGCTGAGCCGACGTTTGGCAAGGCCAATCAGGCCCTGGCCAGCTATCAGTTCACTGCCAATCTGCCGGTCGACGCCGAGGAATCGGGTATTTTCGGTATCGATACCTACGCCTGAGTCGTGAGTCTTTGTCCGCCACCACGCATTGTGCTGGGCTGCCCGCTATGGGCGGAGACCGGCTGGCTGGGTAGTCTGTATCGCAGCGACGCCGATGCTGATCAGCGGTTGCAACAATATGCCCAGGTGTTTGGTGCGGTCGAAGGCAATACCACCTTTTACGCCTTGCCATGTGAGGCTACGGTAGCACGCTGGGCTGAACTGCTGCCGGACGACTTCCGGTTTTGCGCCAAGCTGCCGCGCGAGATCAGTCACGGCGCCCGGCTCGACCCGCACGCCAGCGAACTGCAGCGTTTTTTTCAGCGCCTGGCGCCGTTGCAGCAGCGTCTGGGGCCGATCTGGCTGCAACTGCCGGCGCGCTTTGGGCCCACGGCACTGGCTGAGTTGCTGGCGTTTCTCGACGCCTTGCCCAGTGCCTGGCGTTACGCGGTGGAAGTGCGGCATGCCGACTTCTTTCGCAAGGACGAGACCGAACGCCAGCTCAATCGGCAGTTGCACGAGCGTGGCATCGAGCGGCTGATCTTCGACAGCCGGGCGGTCTTTGCCAGTACGGCTGACGATCCGGCCACCCGTGAAGCCAAGGAGCGCAAGCCGCGCCTGCCGGTACATGCTCTGGCCTTGAGTGAACAGCCAGCAGTACGTTTTATCGGTGGTATGGATAATGCCGCGAACCTGGCGTTTCTTGAGCCTTGGCTGGCCAAGTGCGTGCAATGGCTGGAGCAGGGCCGGGTACCGATGCTGTTTATGCACACCCCGGATAACCGGCTGGCGCCGCAACTGGCGCGCCAGTTCCATACCCGTCTGGCCGAGCGGGTCCCTGATCTGCTGCCAATGCCGGCCTGGCCGGGCGAGCTTGAGCTGGCCGAGATGCCTGTGCAGGATGCACTTTTTTAGGAACATCATGACTGAAACAACTGAATACCGTATCGCTGTCGGCTGGCAATCGGCAGCCCAGCGTCCAGCCGCCGAAGCCTTGGCCCAGCGTTTGAAGTTGGAGTGCCGGGCGGCAGCGGATGTTGCCCAGGGGTTGTTGCTGTGTCTGGGTGAGGATGGTCTGAGCCTGTGTGATACCGCACCGGGTGCGCCGGGGGCGGTCCGGGTGGACTTTGTTGAGGGCGCTCTGGCCCATCGTCGCCAGTTTGGCGGTGGAACCGGGCAGATGGTGGCCAAGGCGGCTGGGCTCAAGGGCTCGGTTCGCCCCACGATTGTCGATGCCACTGCCGGGCTCGGGCGTGATGCCTTTGTCCTAGCGGCACTGGGGTGTCAGGTGACGCTGATTGAGCGGCAGCCGATTATTGCTGCGCTGTTGGCTGATGGTCTGGAGCGAGCCCGGCAGGCCGGTGGCGAGGTGGCGCAGATCGTTGCCCGGATGCGGCTGATCGAAGGGGATGCCATTGCCTTGATGACGGCCTGGGCTGATGAGGTGCCGCAGGTGGTTCACCTGGATCCGATGTTTCCGCACCGCGACAAGTCGGCGCTGGTGAAGAAGGAGATGCGCCTGTTCCGGCCGCTGGCGGGCGATGATCTGGATGCCCCGGCACTGCTGAGTGCGGCCCTGACGCTGGCTAGTCATCGGGTAGCCGTCAAGCGTCCGCGCAAGGCCCCGGCGATTGAAGGGCCGGCCCCCAGTGCCCAACTAAGTGGGCAGTCCAGTCGTTACGATATCTACGGCAAGCAGCGCCTGGCCTGACCCTAGATAAGGCCTCAAGCGGGCTTGGAGCTGCGCGCTACCTGCCGAATGGAGAGACGAATTTCGGCGCTCAATACCCGTTTGGCGGTGTTCTCGGCAATATCCTCCAGTTCTGGCAGGTAACGCAGCTTGCCGGTTTCGTCGCTGTACAGCACATCCAGCTCAGTCAGGCGTTGGATGAATTGGCGGAACAGGGTCTTGTCGAAGAACTCCGGCGCGTTGAGCCCGTGCAGAATCGACAGGCGTTGGGCCATGACCGAACAGAGGCTTTCCAGTTGCTCGGCGTCCAGGCTGCCGTTGGGATGGTCAAGCAGCAGGGCGGCGACCATGTAAAAGCGCTCCAGGGTCTGCAGCAGGCTGCGGGCCAGCAGGGTGAGCATCACGAATTCGCCTGAACTGGGGTCGGGGCGCACGATCTGACCATCTTCCTCGCGCAGCAGGCCGTGGCTGATCAGGCCATCAATCCAGTGCTGAATCACCTGCGACAGCTCGGCTTCATCCCAATGGATGAAAAACTCGGCCTGCAGGTACGGATAGATGGCGCTGACCAGCCGGGTGATCTGTTCGCGTCCTAGCCGGGCGTTGTTGAGGAATAGCCCGGCGATCAGCGCCGGCAGGGCGACCAGGTGCAGCACATTATTGCGGTAGTAGGTCATCAATACCGCCTGGGGTTCGTCCAGATAGAGGATCTCACCCAGAGCGTCGGATTGCCGGCCGATCAGTTGCATGGCCTCGACATGACGTATCAGTGCCTGGCCGTCGAGTTCCGGCAGGCTCACGCTGGTGCTGTAAGGGACCTGGCGCAGTAACGTCAGATAGGCATCCAGGGCGCGCACCAGCGAGGTTTCATCCAGTGCCAGCTTGCGGGTGGCGAGCATCACCAGGGCCACCAGATTGACTGGGTTGACGTCGGCGGCGGCATTGATCGCCCGGGTCAGGGTCAGTGCCAGTTGCTGGGTGGTCGGGTTCAGCCACTCGGGGCGGTAGTCCGGGCCGTGGGTCTGCTCGCGCCAACCGGGTTGCTGCTGGTCGAGAAATCTGGCCAGGGGCACGGGCTCGCCGAAATTGACCGCGACCTGGCCGAATGGCAGCTTGAGCGCCGACAGCACCCGGAAAATGTCGAAGAATGACTCTTTTTTCTTCGCCTGGCCACGCAGCTCACCCAGATAGGTACGGCCTTCGAGCACCCGTTCATAACCGATGTAGACCGGTACGAACATGATCGGCCGGCGTGAGGAGCGCAGGAAGCTGCGCAGCGTGATTGCCAGCATCCCGGTTTTCGGGTTCAGCGTCCGGCCGGTCCGTGAACGCCCGCCTTCGATGAAGTACTCGGTTGGAAAGCCGCGGCTGAACAGGGTGTGCAGGTATTCGTTGAATACCGCCGTGTAGAGCTGGTTGCCGCGGAAGCTGCGGCGCATGAAAAAGGCTCCGCCACGGCGCAGAATGCCGCCGATGATCGGCATGTTGAGGTTGATGCCGGCGGCGATATGTGGCGGCGTCAGACTGTTGCGAAACAGGATGTAGGACAGCAGCAGGTAGTCGATATGGCTGCGATGGCAGGGCACATAAATGATCTCGTTGCCCTGGGCGATCTCCTGGACCCGCTCGATATGATTGATGCGGATGCCGTCGTAGAGCTTGTTCCAGAACCAGCTTAGCACCACTTCCAGAAAGCGGATGATGGTGTAGGTGAAGTCCGAGGCGATCTCGTTGGCGTAGCGGGCAGCCTGCTGCTGCGCCTTGGCTTCATCGATACCCTTTTCCTCGGCCTCGCGGGCAATTGCTTCGCGGACCAGCGGGGCGTGCAGGAGGCCCTTGAGCAGGGTTCGGCGGTGCGACAGGTCGGGCCCGACTACGGCCCGGCGCTGTTGCTGGAAGTGAACCCGCAGCAGGCGATTGACCTTGCGCACGTTGCGAGCATGGCCGAGGTCTTCGGCCACCAGCTGGCGCAGGGACAGCGGCGAGCCGAACCGCACGCGAATCTTGCGCCCATGCAACAGGATGGCCAGAAACTTGCGCAAGCGCCCGCCAACCGCCCAGTTGTAGGCGAACAGCAATTTGATAGCCGAGGATTCGACATCCGGGGACTGGCCCCAGAACACGCTGACCGGCACCAGTTGCACGTCTTCTACGCGCTGCTGTTCGACTGCATCCAGCACTCTGAGCAGGCGGGGTGACTGGCCGCGCGGATCGGGGCGGCCGAGCCACACCTGTTCGCGGCTGAGAAACAGGTGGGCTTCCTTTTCGTCCAGGCTGGCATCGGGCGCTCGCACAGGCCGGGGCAGGCCCGCACGGCTGCACTCGCGATCCAGTACCAGCAGGTCGGACAGCGCGCGGTAGGGCAGGACATAGATGATCGGGCGCCCGGAATCCAATCCGGGACTGGTCGCAGAATTGCCGATAACCTCGGAGCGGGCCCAGAGATACAGCAAACGACGGAGCAGGCCGAAGCGCAAACGGCCGAACAACGATGAATAGGCGGCGGACATCAGGTTCTCGGTATGCAGGACAGCACAGCTGTCGTTCATGGGTGCAGGGCGAATTTTAGCGGTTTTAATCTCTTGTTACAGCTTGGCTGGCGTATTGCTGGCGCGACAGCGCTTGAAATGACCGGCACTGGGCCCATATAGTCACCACCTTGGGCGTCGCTGCGCGTATCTCCGGGTAGTGTGCTGCGTAGCCCGCGTTGGCTGGCCGTGTGCACGATACGGGACAGACTTCAGGGGCGCCTGCGGCGTCGCTTCTACGATTCGGAGCCACAAGCTGCCTGCGAACTGTGGCCGTGCGACGAACCTGCAGGCCCTGTTGCGGTCTATTCCCTCCAGTATCAGCACCCAGTCGACGCACCAAGCGGCCGCGGGGGTGGCCGCATAAATATTGGGGGAACAGAGGCCATGATAAGCATAAACAGCCTGACCAAACGCTTCGGCGAGCACGTTGCAGTGGACAACCTGTCCTTTGACGTCAAGCCGGGAGAAGTGCTCGGATTTCTCGGCCCGAACGGTGCCGGCAAATCCACCACCATGAAAATGCTCACCGGATTTCTTACCCCGGACGGCGGCAGCGCCACGGTGTGTGGGTATGATATCCAGACCCAGACCCTGCAGGCCCAACGCGAGATGGGCTACCTGCCCGAAGGCGCGCCCTGTTACGGCGACATGCGGGTCAAACGCTTTCTTGAATTCATTGCCGAGGTACGTGGTTTCAAGGGGGCTGAGAAGCACCAGCGCGTGGCACACGCGGTAGAGCAGGTGGAACTTGCGGGTGTGCTCAACCAGAGTATCGAAACCCTGTCAAAAGGCTTCAAGCGCCGGGTTGGTTTGGCCCAGGCAATCCTCCATGACCCCAAGGTGTTGATTCTCGACGAGCCCACAGATGGCCTGGACCCGAACCAGAAACATCAGGTACGCCGACTGATTCAGCAACTGGCTGAAGGCAGTAACAAGATCGTGGTGATTTCCACGCATATCCTCGAAGAGGTCAGCGCGGTTTGTTCCCGGGCAGTGATCATAGGTCGCGGCAAGTTGCTGGCCAACGGCACACCGGATGAACTCGAAGCCCGTTCACGTTACCACCAGGCGGTGACCCTGGAACTGCAGCAACCGGTCGATACCCAGCCATTGCTGAGCCTGCCCGGGGTGGTCGAGATCGAGCAGCAGCGCGAAGGGCAACTGTTGACCGTGCTGGCTCAGCCTGGTGCGGTGATCTTCCCGGCGGTTGGTGAGCTGGCGCGCAGCCACAACTGGCCGGTCAAGGAACTGTCGGTCGAGCGGGGCCGTCTGGATGAAGTGTTCCGCCGTCTGACCGCGGGGGAGGCCGCATGAATAACCTGAGCGTGATCTTCAAGCGCGAGCTGGGCAGCTACTTCGCCACCCCGCTGGCGTTCATCTTTATTGTCATCTTCCTGGTACTGTCGGCGGTATTCACCTTTTATCTGGGTGGCTTCTATGAAAGCGGTCAGGCCGATCTGGTGCCGTTCTTCAACTTCCATCCCTGGCTGTATCTGTTTCTGGTACCGGCCGTGGCCATGCGCCTGTGGGCCGAGGAGCGCAAGTCAGGCACCATCGAGCTACTGATGACCCTGCCGGTGTCACGCGCCGACATGGTGCTGGGCAAGTTCCTCGCGGCCTGGGTATTCATCGGCATCGCTCTGCTGCTGACGTTCCCGATCATCATTACCGTCAACTATCTGGGCTCGCCGGACAATGGTGCGATCTTTACCGGTTATCTGGGTAGCTGGCTGTTGGCGGGAGGCTATCTGGCGATTGGTTCGTGCATCTCGGCGCTGACCAAGAACCAGGTGATCGCCTTCATCGTCAGCGTAGTGGTGTGCTTTATCTTTATCGTCAGTGGCTTTCCGCTACTGCTTGATCTGTTCAGCGGCTGGGCTCCCCAGTGGCTGCTGGACGCCATTGCCTCACTCAGCTTCCTGATTCGCTTCGATGCCATCAGCAAGGGCGTTCTGGATCTGCGTGACCTGCTGTATTTCATCTCGTTGATGGCCGTCTGGCTGCTGGCCACGGCAATCGTCATCGACCTGAAAAAGGCCGACTGAGGCAAAGGAGATCGACATGAAACGACTGATGTATTCCGGTACCGGCCTGCTGGTACTGCTGCTGGCCTTCCTTGCCTTCAACATGGCCTCCAGCGTGTTGCTGACCGGTGCCCGGCTCGACTTGACCGAGCAGAAGCTCTACACCATCTCCGATGGAACCCGGCAGATCCTGCGTGATATTGACGAGCCGATCACCTTGTACTTCTTCTTCTCCGACCGTGCCAGTAAGGACATGGTGATGCTGCGCAACTACGCACGCCGGGTTGAGGAGATGCTCAAGGAATATGAGCGGGTAGCCGGCGGCAAGCTGCGCTTGCAGATCATTGATCCGCAACCGTTCTCGGAGGCTGAGGACCGCGCGGCCGAATTCGGTTTGCAGGCGATTCCGTTGAGTCAGACCGGTGACAAGCTGTACTTCGGCCTGGCCGGTACCAACAGCCTGGCCCAGCGTGAAATCATTCCGTTCTTCACCCTGGAACAGGAAGGCCTGCTCGAGTATGAGCTGAGCCGTCTTGTCAACAGCCTGTCGCAGCCGGAGAAACCGCAAATCGGCCTGATCAGTGGTCTGCCCATTGGTGGTGGGATGAACCCAATGAGCGGCCAGCCCATGCCGCCGTGGACCGTGCTGGAGCAGATTCGCCAGCTGTTCACCATTCAGAGCCTGGAACCTGATCTGGATGAGATACCTGAGGACATCGAGGTGCTGCTGCTGATTCATCCCAAGTCGCTGACCGAGTCGGCACTGTTTGCGGTGGATCAGTTTGTGCTGCGTGGTGGCCGTTTGCTGAGCTTTATCGATCCCTATGCGGAAATGGACATCAGCACTGATGCCATGATCGAAGGTATGGCCGACGGCCGTGCTTCTGACCTGGGCCCGCTGCTGGCGGCCTGGGGGGTGGACTACGATCTGGAGAAGGTGGTGGTCGACACCCGCCTGGGCATGTCGGTCAGCCGCGGCCAGGGCCAATTGCCGGCTCGGCATATTGGCTGGCTGGAGCTGGAACAGGCCCAGCGTGATAGCGAAGACACCGTGACCGCTCCACTGCAGTTGCTGACCATTGCCACCGGTGGTGCGCTGAAGCCGATCGAGGGTGCCAGTACCCGGTTCATGCCGCTGCTCTCAAGTACCGCGAGCAGTGCGTTGGTCGACAGTAGCCGCTTTGCCACCCTGCAAGACCCGGAAGCGCTGCTCAATGGTTTCCAGGCCGATGAGCAGATCTATCACTTTGCCGCTCGCCTGCAAGGGCCGGCCAGCACTGCCTACCCGCAAGGGCTGGAAGGGCGTGAACCAGTGCTGACGGAGGCTGACAACATCAATGTGTTGCTGGTGGCCGACACCGATCTGCTCAGCGATCGGATGTGGGTGCAGGTGCAGGACTTCTTTGGTCAGCGTATTCCACAGCCCTGGGCCGACAATGGTGGCTTCCTGATCAACGCGCTGGACAACCTGTCCGGTTCCGAGGCGCTGATCAGCGTGCGCTCACGCGGCGACTTCAGCCGTCCGTTCACTGTGGTACAGGACCTGCAGCGCAAGGCTGAGCGGCGGTTTCGCGCCAGCGAGCAGCGCTTGCAGCAGCAACTGGCCGAGACCGAGCGGCGTCTGGCCGAGCTGCAGCAAAATCAGGATCCCACTCAGTTGACTGAGCTGAGCAGTGAGCAGCAGGAGGCGATCCAGCGTTTTCTCGACGACAAACTGGAAATCCGTAAGCAGCTGCGTGATGTCCGGTTCCAGCTCAATGCCGACATCGAGCGCCTGGGCAATTGGCTGAAGGTCATCAACATCGGTCTGGTGCCGCTGTTGCTCAGCCTCGGCATGCTGGGCTGGTGGCTGATCGGTCGCTGGCGGCGCAAGGCCTGAGGGGAGGGCGGATATGCGTAACAAGCTGATAATCGTCACTGCCATCGTCAGTCTGGTGCTGGTGGCGTTGACTCTGCAAATGCGTAGCAGTGACCGGGTGGCCGATCTGCAAAGCCGGCCCATGCTTGATGAGGCCCAATTGGCGTTGTTGGGGCAGGCTGAATGGATCAGCCTGGCACGAGCTGACCAGGTGGTTGAGCTGCGTCGTGATCAGGAAGGCTGGGGTGTGCCGGTCCATGATCAGTTTCCGGTGCTGCGCGAGCGCCTGGCAGCACTTCTGACTGCCTTGCGTGGTGCGCGGATTCTGGAAGCCAAGACCGCCAACCCGGAGCATCATGCCCGGCTCGGGCTGGATGATCAGGCCAGTGGTGATAACAGCCTGAAAGTCATGCTGGGCGCTGGTGACAACCAGTTGGGGCTGATCTTTGGTGAAGCCGCCGGCAGTGGTCAGTTGATGCGCTTTGCAGGGCAGGATCAGGTCTGGTTGCTCAGCCGGCCGCTGGGCATGTCGCTGAGCAGCCATGACTGGCTTGATCTGAAGGTGGTCGAGTTGCCGATGGAGCTTGCGGCCAGTGCCCGCTGGGCCCATGCCGATGGTGATGTGCTGGCGCTCGAAAAGGCCAGCGAGGGCGATTACAACTTCCGCATCGCTGACCTGGCTCCAGAGCAGCAGCAGGGTAATGAGCGCTGGATCAACAGCATGGTTCTGGCCTTGCTTGATCTGCGCGCTCAGAGTGTGGCTCTGCGTGATAGCCTGGAGCTGGATCAGCCAAAACTGCGCATGACCGTCACCACCTGGGCCGGTACCGAGCTGCAAGCAGCCCTGTATGAGCTCGCCGGCCGCTACTGGGTAGTGATCGAGAGCTTTGCACAGGAGCCGTCCGAGTCCGAACAGATCCGGGTCAATGCCGATTCGCGCTGGGCGTTTCAGATCGGTATCGGGCAGATGGAAAACCTCAACAAGCGCCAGGCCGATATCATTCGCACTGCTGTTGACGAGTAACGAGGTGGGCTCGTGCCGGTCAGTGATCTGGCCGGCAGGGCCTCTGTCTGGGCATAAAAACCACTTGCACCGGCATTGGGTTTGGCTAGAATCGGGGGTACGGCCTCTAATAACACCCTTCTATGTGAGGCGCGGCCAGGCTTATGGCTGCCCCTCGCCCAGTTGAGCACGACCGCATCTGCGCCAGGCACACGGGCTTGAAGTACAGGTTGATATGGAGCGTCGACAGTGCTGCTCCTTCGGACAGCGTGTACCTATAAGGCAGTTGTGGAGATTGTGGTAATGGCTGAACGCGAGCTCGGGACCGTCAAGTGGTTCAACGATGCCAAAGGTTTTGGTTTTATTCAGCGTGAATCCGGCCCGGATGTTTTCGTGCATTTCCGTGCCATCCGTGGTGATGGTCACCGCACCCTGGTTGAAGGTCAAAAGGTGGAGTTCACCGTGACCCAGGGGCAGAAGGGTCTTCAGGCCGAAGACGTCACCAAGCTCTGAAGATAAAGGCTGTTCGAGCAATCGGGCAGCCTTTTTCCTTTCCAGGACGGCTATCTGACGCTGTAGCGTTGGAGGCTGGCTGTGTGCGTTGATTCTTCAGGTTTGCGGCTCTGGAAAGGCACAAAGGGCTCTGCGCAGGCTTAGTTCTGCATCGCCCAGATAAACTCGTTTTCACCCTCGGCATTGACCCTGAGCCAGCGATCAGCATCGTCTTCGCCATCGTCTTCGGACCAGCCCCCCACCGAGCAACGTACTTCCTGACCAATCGCGGCGAACACGGCACGGGCGCAATCGGTGTCGGTGGCCCAAGGGGTTTGGTCACTGTCGAACCAGATGCTTGCCCACTTGCCTGCGGCCTTGCGCACGATCAATACCGGGATGCGCACACCGTTCAGTTCCAGGCTGGCTCGTCCGCTGGTGCTGGTCTGTTGCAACTGGCCGAGGTTACCCAGCCAGTCGAGCAGAGCGGGCAGATGGTCTTCACGCAGGTAGATCTCGATATCCGGTTGGCGCACGGGTGGTCCTCTTAGCGGCGTTGCAGCATGACCAGACGCATGGCCACCTCCAGTCCTTCGATGCCGGCCTCGATCAGCGCCTGCTGGCGCTCGGGCTGGCTGCGAAAGCCGTGAGGGGTCATGCCGATCAGATTGGCCAGGTCGGCCGGGTTCAGGTTCAAAGCATAGCGCAGGGTCATGTCGCTGACGATCTCCAGCCCGGTGGGACAGTCGCGGATCAGGTCCGGGGTCGGGTGAATCTGGTCGTACAGCGATTCACGCAGGCTCAGCAGATGCTCGGCCTGGGGGCCGACCAGCAATACTCGGCCACCCGGTTTGAGCGTGCGCAGACATTCGTCCCAGGACCAGGGGCTGAACACGCACAACAATGCGTCCAGGCTGGCATCAGCGACCGGCAGGCGTGCGCTGGAGCCGACCAGCCACTGGACCGACTTGCTGCGGCGACAGGCCTTGATGATCGCATCCTTGCTGATGTCCAGCCCGGCTATGGCTGCATCTGGCAGGGCCTGCTGTAACCGGGTCGTGTAATAACCTTCACCACAACCCATGTCCAGCAGACTGGCCGGGGTATGCGCGGCCAGGCTCTGATTGATCTGCTCGCTGACCGGCTGATAGTGGCCGGCATCGAGAAAGGCCTGGCGGCAGCCCAGCATCTGCGGTGTGTCACCAGGCTGCTTGCTGCGCTTGTGCTGGACCAGTAACAGATTCAGGTAGCCCTGACGCGCCTGGTCATAACTGTGCTGGTTGGAGCAGCGCCACTGGCGCTCCTGCTGAGTCAGCGCGCTGTGGCACAGTGGACAGATCAGACTCAGCATCAGCCCAGCAGCCGTTCCAGGGTGGCCTGATAGATGTCGGTCAGGGTCTCCAGGTCGGCGGCACTGATCTGTTCGTCAACCTGATGGATGGTCGCATTGACCGGCCCCAGCTCGACCACCTGGGTTCCCATGGTGGCGATGAAGCGCCCATCGGAGGTGCCACCGGAGGTGGAGGCCTGGGTGGTGCGCCCGGTCACCTGTTCAATGGCGGCGGCGATGCCATCGAGCAGCGCGCCCGGCTCGGTCAGGAACGGCAGACCGGACAGGTTCCAGTCCAGTTCGTATTCCAGGTTGTGTTGGTCGAGGATTGCCCGTACCCGTGCTTGCAGGCCTTCGACCGTGGATTCGGTGGAGAAGCGGAAGTTGATCAGGGCGACCAGCTCGCCGGGTACCACGTTGGTGGCGCCGGTGCCGCTGTTGAGGTTGGAGATCTGGAAACTGGTTGGTGGGAAAAAATCGTTGCCCTGGTCCCAGGTCTCAGCCGCCAGAGCAGCCAGCGCCGGGGCGGCCAGGTGAATCGGGTTGCGCGCCAGGTGTGGGTAGGCTACATGACCCTGTTTGCCCTTGACCAGCAGCCGGGCATTGAGTGAACCGCGTCGGCCGTTCTTGACCACATCACCTACCAGTTCAGTGCTCGATGGCTCGCCAACGATGCACCAGTCGACCTGCTCGTTGCGGGCCTTGAGCGTTTCCACCACCTTGACCGTACCGTCGGTGGCAGGGCCTTCCTCGTCGCTGGTGATCAGAAAAGCGATCGAGCCCTGGTGGTTCGGATGGGCGGCCACAAACCGCTCGACTGCCACCACCATTGCTGCCAGGCTGCCCTTCATGTCGGCTGCACCGCGCCCATGCAGCATGCCGTCAACGATCCGCGGCTGAAACGGCGGGTTGCTCCAGTGCTCCAGTGGACCGGTCGGTACGACGTCGGTGTGCCCGGCAAAGCACAGTACCGGACCTTGACTGCCGCGCCGGGCCCAGAGGTTATCGACCTCGCCAAAGCGCATGGGCTCAAGCTGGAAGCCAATGGCTGCCAGGCGCTCGCCCATCAATTGCTGGCAGCCAGCATCGTCAGGTGTGGTGGAGTCGCGGCTGATCAGTTCGCAGGCCAGGGACAGGGTGGGGGACAGGTCGGTCATCGGTACGGTCACTTGCGGCGTTGGACAGGCCGCAATGATAACAGACCCGGCCGCCGTCGTGATTTATTCACCGGACTGTGGCCAGCGCTCGCGGCGCCAGCAGCGGCGCTGTTTCTTGTCCAGAAAGGTCCAGGCCAGCAGGCGACTGTGCTTATGGCCCTGGTGCATTGGCACAATCCGGACGTCGCGGGCACCAAGCTGCTGTAGCTGCGCCTGTAATGCCGGCAGGCTGGCAGCCTTGGACACCAGCGCGGTAAACCAGAACACCTGCTGGGCGAAGGCCGCACTTTCCTCGGTCAGGCGCCCGAGAAACCCGGCTTCGCCCCCTGGACAGTGCAACTCGTTGGCCTGACCGCCAAAGTTGAGCAGCGGCTCGCGCTGTGCCCGGCCGGGTTGGCCGAGGTTGCGCCATTTGCGTCGGCTGCCATCCCGGGCCTGGGCGGCGCTGGGATGAAATGGCGGGTTGCAGAGGCTGAAGTCGAACCGCTCGTCGGCGCCGATGATGCCGTGCAGGATATTCTGGGGGGCTGACTGCTGGCGCAGCTCGACCGCTGTTGGCAAGGCGTTGGCGGTGACAAGTCGCTGGGCATTGGCGAGCGCCGTCGGGTCGATGTCGCTACCGACGAAACGCCAGCCGTATTCATGCGTGCCGATCAGCGGGTAAATCAGGTTGGCACCGGTGCCAATATCCAGACCGACCAGACCTGGGCCGGTCGGAATCGTGCCGTTGTGGCTTTCGCCTAGGAGGTCGGCCAGGCAATGGATAAGATCGGCGCGTCCAGGTACCGGTGGGCACAGGTAGCCATGGGGAATATCCCAGTCGCGCAGCGCGTACCAGTGTGTCAGCAGGGCGCGGTTGAGTGCCTTGACCGCCTCGGGTTCGGCAAAGTCAAGGCTCGGTTCGCCATTTGGGTTGGTGCGTAGCCAGCGGCCCAGAGCCGGGCTGGTCTGGGCCAGCCGGGGCAGGTCGTAGTGTCCCTGGTGGCGGTTGCGCGGATGAAAGCGCACAGGCGGTGTGGAGGCTTTGGACATGGCTTGGATTATTTACTTGGATAAACCTTAGTGTCCCATGCCGGGCGAGCTGGCGACAGTCCTGTGCCTGCGGTTATGCACACGATCTGTGGATGGTGCTGTGGATAAGTTCGGGACAGTCCGGGCCAGTGCCGATGAATCTTGGGCTGGTAGCGGTCGTGCGTTTAATGATCAGTACGTGGCGCGCTGGTATACTGCCGGCCCTGGAATTTCGAGGTGCACATGACTGTTGATGATCCCCGCTTTGGTGGCATAGCCCGACTTTATGGCCGTGAAGCCCTGGCGCGCCTGCAGGCAAGCCATGTGGCGGTGGTCGGCATTGGCGGGGTGGGCTCGTGGGTGGCCGAGGCGCTGGGGCGCACCGGCATAGGCCGGATCACGCTGATCGATCTGGACGAGTTGTGCCTGACCAACACCAACCGCCAGTTGCCGGCGCTGGCCGGGCAGATTGGTCGGCCCAAGGTCGAGGTCATGGCTGAGCGTCTGCGGGCGATCAATCCGGCCTGCGAGGTGCACCCGGTGATGGACTTCGTGACCCCGGCGACACTGGCTGACTACATCACCGATGATCTCGATGGTGTAGTTGACTGCATCGACAGTGTCGCCTCCAAGGTGGCGTTGATCGCCTGGTGCCGGCGGCGCAAGATCCCGATCATCACCACCGGCGGTGCTGGTGGGCAGATTGATCCGACCAAGGTCAGCGTCGCCGACCTGTCAAAAACCGTCAACGATCCGCTGGCGGCCAAGGCGCGTTCGTTGTTGCGTCGTGACCACAACTTCCCGCGGGCCGAGAGCAAGCGCAGCTTTGGCGTGCCTTGCGTGTATTCCACCGAGCAGTTGCGCTATCCGAAACCCGACGGCACGGTGTGCCAGCAGAAGTCCTTTGTCGGTGAGGGGGTGCGGCTGGACTGCGCCGGTGGTTTTGGTGCGGTGAGCATGGTGACCGCGACGTTCGGAATGGTTGCGGCGGCGCAGATGGTGCAGCGGCTGTTACGTTAATAGCACGCAGCAAAAAAGGCCCGCACTGGAAGGTGCGGGCCTTTTTGTGTCACAGCTGAAAACGTGCTGCCGACGTCTCAGTTGTGCGCGTGGAGCATTTCGTTGAGCTGAATGGCGCTTTTGTTGGTCTTGCACTCGATGGCGCCGGTCTGCGAGTTGCGGCGGAACAGCAGGTCGTTCTGGTTGGCCAGTTCACGGGCCTTGACCACCTTGACCAGATTGTCGGCGTCATCCAGCAGGGCGATCTTGATCCCGGCGGTGATGTACAGGCCGGCCTCGACGGTGCAGCGGTCACCCAGCGGGATGCCGATACCAGCGTTGGCGCCGATCAGGCAGCCCTCGCCGACCGAGATAACAATGTTGCCACCGCCGGACAGGGTGCCCATGGTCGAGCAGCCGCCACCCAGGTCCGAACCCTTGCCGACGAATACACCAGCGGAGATACGGCCTTCGACCATGCTGGTGCCGTCGGTACCGGCGTTGAAGTTGATAAAGCCTTCATGCATCACAGTGGTGCCTTCGCCGACGTAGGCGCCCAGGCGTACGCGGGCGCTGTCGGCGATACGCACGCCGGTCGGCACCACGTAGTCGGTCATGCACGGGAACTTGTCGACGCTGTGCACGTTCAGGGTTTCACCCTTAAGACGGGCGGCCAGTTGGCGCTGCGGCAGTTCGTTGATGTCGATAGCGCCCTGATTGGTCCAGGCTACGTTCGGCAACAGCGGGAAGATACCGGCCAGCACGACCCCGTGCGGTTTGACCAGCCGGTGCGAGAGCAGGTGCAGTTTGAGGTAGGCCTCGGGGGTGGAGCTGGGTGCTTCGTCGCTGGCCAGGATGGTGACCACCAGCGGGCGATTGCTGGTTTCCAGTTGGGCGATCAGGGCGCCGCTTTCTGCGTAGCCGGCAGCGGCCATGGCCTTGCCCAAAGCGCCACATTGACTGGGTTGCAGGCTGATGGCCTGGTTGCCGCCAGTGTAACCGACCTGTTCGGAGACGGCCTTGACCAGGGCCGGTTCGGGGTTGAGCAGGGGTTGCGGATAGTAGACTTCAAGCCATTCGCCGGCGCTGTTCTGGGTACCGATGCCAAAGGCCAGGCTGAAACATTCGCTCATGGGTGATTCCTTGGATGCTGGTGCATGGAGTGTCAGTCGAAGGCGGTGGCATACCACTCGGGTTTGAAGCCGACCAGCCGCTGGTCGCCGGTATCCAGTACCGGTCTTTTGATCATCGAAGGGTTGGCCTGCATCAGGGCTACGGCCTTGTCGGTGTCGATGTTCTGTTTGTCCGCATCTTCCAGTTTGCGGAAAGTGGTGCCTTGACGGTTGAGGATTTTCTCCCAGCCGTGCTCATCGCACCAGGCTCGCAGCCGTTCGGCGTCGATACCTTCTTTCTTGTAATCATGGAACTGGTAGTTCACACCCCGCTCGTCGAGCCAGGTGCGGGCTTTTTTCATGGTGTCGCAGGCCTTGATGCCGTACAGGGTGATCATGGGGTCAGGCTCCCGAGAAACTGGCGAATGCGCTGGGCCGCCTCGATGCAATCATCCAGCGGCGCAACCAGGGCCATGCGCACCCGGCCGGCGCCAGGATTATACCCGTCAACATCGCGTGAGAGGTAACGTCCAGGCACAACCGCGACATTTTGTTCGGCCAGCAGGCGCTTGCAGAAGCTTTCGTCATCGATCGGGGTGCGTGGCCACAGGTAGAAACCGGCGTCTGGACGCTGCACGTCCATGATGTCGCCAAGGATATCCAGTACGGCATCGAACTTGGCCTGGTACTGGCGGCGGTTCTCCTCGACGTGGGCTTCGTCCTGCCAGGCGGCCAGGCTGGCCAGCTGCGTCTGCACCGGCATGGCACAGCCGTGGTAGGTGCGGTATTGCAGGTAGGGGCCGAGCAGGCTGGCGTCGCCGGCCACGAACCCGGAGCGCAGGCCGGGCAGGTTGGAACGTTTGGACAGGCTGTGGAATACCACGCAGCGGGCAAAGTCGTCCCGACCCATGGCGGCGCAGGCCTGCAATAGACCTACCGGGCCACTTCGATCGGGGGCATGGATCTCGCTGTAGCACTCGTCCGAGGCGATCACGAAGTCGTACTGATCAGCCAGCTGAATCAGTCTTTGTAGGGTCGCTAGCGGAATCACCGCGCCTGTCGGGTTGCCCGGCGTGCAAATGAACAGCAACTGGCAGCGCTGCCAGATCTGCGCCGGCACCTGCTCAAAATCCGGAATGAAGCCGTTGCTGGTGTCACAGGCCAGGTAGTGCGGCTCGACCCCGGCGAGAAAGGCTGCGCCTTCGTAGATCTGATAGAACGGGTTGGGGCTGACCACCAGGCCTTGCGGGTCGCGCTGAACCAGAGCCTGGGTGAAGGAAAACAGCGCCTCGCGTGTGCCGTTGACCGGGATCACCTGGGTTGCAGGGTTGAGGCTGTCGGACTTGAGCTGAAAGCGTTGGGTCAGCCAGTCGGCGATACCCTGGCGCAGTTGCGGCAGTCCGGCTGTAGTTGGGTACACCGCGGCCTGGTCCAGATTGTTGGCCAACGCTTCAAGTACAAAAGGTGGTGAGGGGTGCTTGGGTTCGCCAATCGACAGCGAGATCGGCCGTAGTGCCGGATTCGGGGTGATATCGGCAATCAACGCCCGCAGTTTCTCGAACGGGTAGGGCTGCAGACGTTGCAAGTCGTGATTCATCCGCGGGGTCCTCAAATGGTTATCTGGCGCGGGGGGGCGCTGCCGTTGCTGTCACTCAGGGTGGCGACGATGGTTTGCTGCAGGCGCTGGCACAGTTGCGGGTCGGACAGCGCCTGGTTATCGGCGCCGGTAAGTACAAAGACGTCATCGACCCGCTCGCCCAGGGTGACGATCTTGGCGTTCTGTACGCTGATGTCGAAGTCGAGGAAAATCCGCCCCATGCGTGCCAGCAGGCCAGGGCGGTCTGGAGCGCTGAGCTCAAGGATGGTGTGCTGGCCTGCCGGGTCGTTGAAGATGGTGACTTCCGGCGGGAAGGCAAAATGCTTGAGCTGACGTGGTACCCGGCGCTGGATGATCGCGGGGTAGTCGTCGGGGTTGGATAGTGCCTCGATCAGCCCCTGCTTGATCTGGCGAATGCGTTCGGGGTTGTCGCCGATCGAGCCGCCGTCGGCGTCCAGTACGATATAGGTATCGAGGCTGAAGCGGCTGGTCGAGGTGATGATCCGGGCGTCCTGGATGCTCAGGTTGAGCTGGTCCATCGCGGCGACTGTGGCGGCGAACAGGTCATTCTGGTCCGGGGTATAGATGAATACCTGGGTAGCACCCTCGAATTCGCGCTGGGCGGTCTCCTTGATCAGTACCAGTGGCCCGAGACTGGCCGGGTGCTGGATGATCGCCTCGGCATGCCAGGCTACGTCGCTGGCGGTGTGGCGCAGGAAGTAGTCATCACCGAGCTGGGTCCACAGGGCCTGGACGTCGTCTTCGTCGATGCCATTGCGCACCAGAATGTCGAGCGCCGCCTGCTGCGTCTGATGGATCTGTTCTTCGCGATCCGGTGGGTTGTCCAGGCCACGGCGCAGTGCGCGCTTGGTCTCGGTATAGAGCTGGCGCAGCAGTGAGGCGCGCCAGGAATTCCACAGTGTCGGGTTGGTGGCGTTGATGTCGGCGATGGTCAGCACGTAGAGGTAGTCCAGGCGTACCTGGTTGCCCATCTGCACGGCGAAGTCGTGAATCACCTGTGGGTCGGAAATGTCCTTGCGCTGGGCGGTGGTCGACATCACCAGATGATTTTCCACCAGCCAACTGACCAGATGGGTATCCCAGGCTGGCAGATGGTGGCGCTGGCAGAAGGCTTCGGCATCCACCGCGCCGAGTTCAGAGTGGTCGCCACCCCGGCCCTTGGCGATATCGTGATACAGCCCGGCCATGTACAGCAGGTCGGGTTTGGGCAGGCGGCAGAAGATCTTCCAGGCCAGTGGGTATTTTTCCTGATAGTCCGGGCGTCCGAGCTTGCGCAGGTGCTTGATCAGGTTCAGGGTGTGGGCGTCGACGGTATAGATGTGGAACAGGTCGTGCTGCATCTGGCCGACGATCTTGCCGAACTCCGGCAGATAGCGGCCAAGGATGCCGTAACGGTTCATCCGTCGCAGGTTGCGGTGAATACCTTCCTTGCAGCGGAACAATTCGATGAACAGGCTGGTATTGCGGATGTCGGCGCGAAAAGCGTCGTCGATCAGATGCCGGTGGTCACGCAGCAGACGAATAGTGTCGGCTCGTACCCCGCGAATCTGTGGGTTCTGGGCCATCAGCAGGAAAATTTCCAGCAAGGCCGAGGGGGTGCGGCGAAACACCTGCGGCTGGGTAACCTCGATGTAGTGATCGCGGATCTGGAACCGGCTATTGAGCGGTTGAATGTCGGCATGCTCGGCATCACGCAGGAGAATCTCCTCGAAATGCTGCATCAGCAGGTCGTTGAGCTCCGACAGTGACATCACTACCCGGAAGTACTTCTGCATGAAGCGTTCGACCGCCAGCTTGCTGTCGCTGTCTTCATAGCCCATCTGCCTGGCCAGGGTGCGCTGGTGGTCGAACAGCAGACGATCTTCGGCGCGTCCGGCGAGAATGTGCAAGGCGAAGCGGACCTGCCAGAGAAAGGCCCGTCCGGACGCTAGAATGGTGTACTCGGCTTCGTTGAGAAAGCCGCGCTCGACCAGTTCACGCAGATCGTTGGTGCCAAAGTGACGCAGTGCTACCCAGCCGATGGTCTGGATATCGCGCAGCCCGCCCGGGGAGCTTTTGACGTTGGGTTCGAGGTTGTACTCGGTGTCGTTGAACTTGGCGTGGCGGGCCTGTTGTTCGGCGCGCTTGGCGCGGAAGAATTCGGCGTCACTCCACATGTGCCCGGCGCTGATGGTGGCGATCATCGCCTGGCGCAGTTGCTCATCGCCATGCAGGGTGCGCGACTCCATCAGGTTGGTGATCACGGTGATGTCGGCCCGGGCCTGTTCGGCGCATTCGGTCACGTTACGCACGCTCTGACCAACTTCCAGGCCGATGTCCCAGAGCAGCATCAGAAACTGCTCAATGCTGTCGCGGAAGGGCTCGTCGCTATCCTTGAGCAGGATCAGCAGGTCAATGTCCGAATGCGGATGCAGTTCGCCGCGACCATAGCCGCCGACGGCCAGCAGGGCGATGCCCGGGTCGTTGGCGCAGGGCAGGCGTTGCCAGGCCTGCTGGAGAATCTGGTCGGTGACCCAGGCGCGCTCGTGAATCAGTTTGTGGATGTCGCGCCCGCCTTCAAAGCGTGATTGCAGGACGCTGTCAGCCTGACGTATGGCTTTCTTAAAGGCAGCGACGGGGCTGCTTTTCAGGGCCAGTTCCGCCTGAAACTGGCCGGGGTCGAAAAGTTCGTTGTCCACTGGCACGCCCTGAGCAGGTATTACTGGAAAGTCTCTTCCTGGCGACGGGTCAGAACCTCGTAGCCGTCGGCGGTGACCAGAATGGTGTGTTCCCATTGGGCCGACAGCTTGCGGTCTTTGGTGATGGCGGTCCAGCCGTCACCGAGCAGGCGGGTTTCCGGGCGGCCCTGGTTGATCATCGGTTCGATGGTGAAGGTCATGCCTTCCTTGAGTTCAAGGCCGGTGCCGGCACGGCCGTAATGCAGTACCTGGGGGTCTTCGTGGAAGACCTTGCCGATGCCGTGGCCACAATATTCGCGCACCACGCTGTAATGGTTGGCATGGGCGTGCTCCTGGATGATCGCGCCGATATCGCCAAGCCTGGCACCTGGGCGGACCACCGATATACCTTTATAGAGGCATTCCTGGGTGACCCGCGACAGGCGCTCGGCCCACTCCGGCACTCCGCCGACAGAGAACATCTTGCTGGTATCGCCGTGGTAGCCGTCCTTGATGACGGTCACGTCGATGTTCAGCACGTCGCCGCTCTTGAGTGGCTTGTCGTTGGGAATGCCGTGACAGACCACGTGATTGAGCGAGGTGCAGATCGACTTGGGAAAGCCTGGCCGCCCTGGTGCTGCACCATAGTTGAGTGGGGCTGGGATAGCTTTTTGCACATTGACGATATAGTCATGGCAAATGCGGTCCAGTTCGTTGGTGGTGACCCCGGGCTTGACGTGCTCACCGATCATTTCCAGCACCTCGGCAGCCAGGCGGCCGGCGATACGCATGCCGGCAATGTCTTCCGGGGTCTTGATGGTTACAGTCATGGCTGAGCTCTCGTGTGCAGTAACGCCCGCAGGCGCATCGATCAGGGGATTAAGCACGAAAGTGTACCAGATTGGGCAGCCCGACCGCGACCCGTCGGTATTCCGACGGACAGCTTCGCCTTTCCTTGTGTGCGGTTCTATGCTATAAAGCGCCCCGCCTGAATAGAGTCAGCATGCTGGCGGCAGGCGAAAACTGAAACCGCACACGTATCGACACGGTGTCCTGGGTGCCCTTCGGGGTTGGACGCTGGGATGCGTGGAGGCCCAACCCGACTATATGGAGTTATCATGACCCAAGTCTCTATGCGTGACATGCTGAAGGCCGGTGCGCACTTCGGCCACCAGACCCGTTACTGGAACCCGAAAATGGGCAAGTACATTTTCGGCGCTCGCAACAAGATTCACATCATCAACCTGGAAAAAACCATGCCGATGTTCCATGAAGCCGTCAGCTTCGTGGAAAAACTGGCTTCCGGCAAGAACAAGCTGCTGTTTGTCGGCACCAAGCGCGCCGCCAGCAAGATCATCGCTGAAGAAGCTACCCGCGCCGGCATGCCCTATGTTGATCACCGTTGGCTGGGCGGCATGCTCACCAACTACAAGACCATCCGTCAGTCGATCAAGCGTCTGCGTGACCTGGAAGCTCAGGCTCAGGACGGCACCTTCGCCAAGCTGACCAAGAAAGAAGCGCTGATGCGTTCGCGCGATCTGGAAAAGCTGAATCGCAGCCTGGGTGGTATCAAGGATATGGGCGGTCTGCCGGACGCCATCTTCGTTATCGATGTTGAGCATGAGCGCATCGCCATTACCGAAGCCAACAAGCTGGGTATTCCGGTTATCGGCATCGTCGATACCAACAGCAGCCCTGAGGGTGTTGATTTCGTAATTCCGGGCAACGACGACGCCATTCGCGCCATCAAGCTGTATGCCGCCGCCATGGCTGACGCCGTGCTGCATGGCAAGAGCAATGCTGGTGCTGGCGACGAGTTCGTCGAAGAAGAAGCTCCGGCTGCCGAGGCCTCTGAAGGCTGAGGAGCTGACGGCTTGTAGTCTTGCCGTATCGAAAAGGGGGCTATGCCCCCTTTTTGCAATATCCTGAACGCACCATGAGATGTCTGCCCCGCTTGAACTGGGCAGTACAGAATCAAGCCATCTTAGAGGAATCATTCATGACACAGATCACCGCAGCCCTGGTCAAAGAACTTCGCGAGCGTACCGGCCAAGGCATGATGGAGTGCAAGAAGGCCCTGGTTGCCGCCAACGGCGACATCGAGAAGGCCATCGACGATATGCGCGCTTCCGGCGCCATCAAGGCCGCCAAGAAGGCTGGCAACATTGCTGCCGAAGGCTCCATCGCTGTCAAAGTTGCCGCAGACAACAAGGCCGCTGTTATCGTTGAAGTCAACTCGCAGACCGACTTCCTGGCCCTGCAGGACGATTTCAAGGCGTTCGTTGCCGCCAGTCTGGACAAGGCTTTCGAGGCTGGTTATACCGATGCTGCACCGCTGATCGCTGACCAGGAATCTGCCCGTGAAGCTCTGGTTGCCAAGACCGGCGAGAACGTCAACATCCGTCGCCTGACCCGCGTTGAGGGTGATGTGGTTGGTGCCTATCTGCACGGTCACCGCATCGGTGTGCTGGTTGTGCTCGAGGGTGGCAATGAAGAGCTGGCGCGTGATGTCGCCATGCACGTCGCCGCTAGCAACCCGCAATTCCTTGACCCGACCCAGGTATCTGAAGAAGCCGTGGCCAAGGAAAAGGAAATCTTCCTGGCGCTGAATGCCGACAAGATCGCCGGCAAGCCGGAAAATATTGTTGAGAACATGGTCAAGGGCCGTATCAACAAGTTCCTGGCCGAAGCCAGTCTGGTTGAGCAGCCGTTCATCAAGGATCCGGAAGTCAAGGTTGGCGATCTGGCCAAGAAAGCAGGCGCCAAGATCGTTTCCTTCGTTCGCTTTGAGGTGGGTGAGGGTATCGAGAAGGCCGAGTCTGACTTCGCTGCCGAGGTGGCCGCTCAGGTTGCCGCTGCCAAGCAGTAAGTGTGCGAGCTGACCGCCGCAGGACGCGTCTTCGGAGCGGAGGCGCGTTTCAAGGTTGAACGGAGGCTCCCCGTGTAGACGGGGGGCCTCTTTTTTAAGGAAATATTGAACAAGTGCTCTCCAATTGTTGTCTGGGTGACTTGTTGAGTGTTTCCTCCAATGTCGCGAGAGAGAGTCGAACATGGCACAAGTTCCCAGTAGTCGTCAGCCCAAGTACAAGCGCATTCTTCTCAAGCTCAGCGGTGAGGCTCTGATGGGCACCGAGGATTTCGGTATTGATCCCAAGGTGCTCGATCGCATGGCCCTGGAAATTGGCCAACTGATTGGTATTGGTGTCCAGGTGGGGTTGGTGATAGGTGGTGGCAACCTGTTCCGTGGAGCAGCGTTGAGTGCTGCTGGGATGGATCGGGTGACCGGTGATCACATGGGCATGCTTGCCACGGTGATGAATGCACTGGCCATGCGCGATTCGCTGGAACGTTCGAATATCCAGACCCGGGTGATGTCGGCTATCACCATGGAGGGCGTGACCGAGCATTACGACCGGCGCAAGGCAATGCGCTACCTTGGTAGCGGTGACGTGGTAATATTCTCCGCCGGTACCGGCAACCCCTTCTTTACTACGGACACGGCAGCCTGTTTGCGCGCCATCGAGGTCGATGCTGACCTTGTGCTCAAGGCTACCAAGGTAGACGGGGTGTACAATGCCGACCCGATGAAAGACCCGAATGCCGAGCGTTTCGATAGCCTGAGCTATGACCAGGTGCTCGACCTCAAGCTGGGAGTGATGGATCTGACAGCGATCTGCCTGATCCGCGACCATCACATGCCGCTGCGGGTATTCAATATGAACAAACCTGGCGCGCTGCTCAATGCGGTTGTCGGTAGCGCCGAAGGAACACTGATCGAGGGCTGAGAATGATCAACGAAATCAAGCAGGATGCGCAGGAGCGCATGAAAAAATCGGTCGAATCGCTGGGCCATGCGTTTGCCAAGATCCGTACTGGTCGTGCGCACCCGAGTATCCTCGATAGCGTCATGGTGTCTTACTATGGTTCCGACACTCCGTTGCGTCAGGTCGCCAACGTGATCGTCGAGGACTCGCGTACTTTGGCACTGACGGTTTTCGACAAGGGAATGATTCAGGCGGTTGAAAAGGCCATCATGACCTCTGATCTGGGTCTCAACCCCGCTACCGCTGGAACTACCATCCGGGTGCCGATGCCAGCGCTGACCGAGGAAACCCGCAAGGGCTTTACCAAGCAGGCCAAGGCTGAAGCCGAGAATGCCCGGGTCGCGGTGCGCAATATCCGTCGTGACGCCCTGAGCCAGCTCAAGGATCTGCAGAAGGAAAAGGAAATCAGCGAAGACGAGGAGCGTCGTGCCGCTGATGATGTGCAAAAGCTGACTGACAAGTTCATCGCTGAAATTGACAAGGCCCTGGAAGTCAAGGAAGCGGACCTGATGGCCGTTTAAGGCTGTCGGCTCAAGTCAGCATGAATATGCCTGTCGAGGGGCGCAAGGCGTCCACGCCGCGCCATGTGGCGATCATCATGGACGGCAACAACCGGTGGGCGCGTCGGCGCCTGATGCCGGGCGTGGCTGGCCACAAGGCTGGAGTTGAGGCGGTCAAAGCAGTCATCGAGGTGTGCGCCGAAGCCGAGGTTGAGGTGCTCACGCTGTTTGCCTTCTCCAGCGAGAACTGGCAGCGCCCGGCCGATGAGGTCGGGGCGTTGATGGAGCTGTTTCTGGGTGCCTTGCGCCGTGAAGTTCGCAAGCTGCATGAGAACGGTATTCGTCTACGGATCATTGGTGATCGTAGCCGCTTTGCCCCCGAGTTGCAGCTTGCCATGCGTGATGCCGAGGCGTTGACCGCTGACGGGCAACGCATGACGCTAGTGGTGGCGGCCAACTACGGCGGGCAGTGGGATATTGCCCAGGCCGCCAGGCAGTTGGCCCGCCGGGTAGCCGCCGGCGAGCTCAATCCCGAAATGATTGATGAGCGAGCAGTGGAGCAAGGGTTGAGCACTGCCGATTGGCCACTGCCTGACCTGTGCATCCGCACCGGTGGTGAGCGGCGGATCAGCAACTTTCTACTGTGGCAGTTGGCCTACGCTGAACTGTACTTTTCTGATCTGTACTGGCCCGACTTCAAGCATGAGGCGATGCGTGAGGCGCTGGCCGATTTCGCTTGCCGTCAGCGGCGCTTTGGTAAAACCAGCGAACAGATAGCTGCGGAGGGCTGATGCTCAAGCAACGGGTAATAACCGGGGTAATCCTGGCGCCGATCGCAATTGCCGGCTTCATTTTCCTGCAGGGTGGTCTGTTTGCCCTGTTCATCGGTGCGGTGGTCACCCTTGGTGCCTGGGAGTGGGCTCGTCTGGCTGGTGAAACCGCACAGACCCATCGGGTGGTCTATGCCGCGGTTGTGGCGGTGATTCTCTGGGCCTTGTATCAGTTTGGCTGGACACCTGGCCCGGTGCTGGTGCCGGCGCTGTTGTGGTGGCTGCTGGCCTGTGTCCTGATCGTACGTTATCCCGAAGCCAAGGGGTTGCGCAGTGGTATGCCGCTAGCCTGGTTGTTCGGGCTGCTGATTTTGGTTCCGGCTTGGTATGGCCTGGTCTGGCTCAGAGGTCAGGCGCATGGCCTGTGGCTGATTCTGGCCTTGGTAGTGCTGGTCTGGGCGGCGGATATTGGCGCCTATTTCGCCGGCAAGACCTGGGGCAAACGCAAGCTGTTGCCCAATGTCAGTCCTGGCAAGACCCTGGAAGGTTTGCTGGGTGGTGTGCTGCTGACCCAGGCGCTGGCACTGGCAGCGCTGCTTTATCTGAGCTGGACCTTGCCGGCGCTGCTGCTGGGGCTGCTGGGTGCCTTGCTGGTGGTGTTGTTTTCGGTGGTCGGCGATCTGACTGAAAGTCTGTTCAAGCGCGAACAAGGCCTCAAGGACAGTAGCAAGCTGTTGCCTGGACATGGCGGGGTGCTTGATCGGATTGATAGCCTGACGGCGGCCATTCCGGTGTTTTCGCTGTGCTGGTGGTTGATTGGGAGTCAGCTCGGGTGAGGCGCCAGCAACTTTGTGTGCTGGGCGCCACCGGCTCGATTGGGGTCAGCACCCTGGATGTGGCCGGGCGGCATCCGGAGCGTTATCAGGTTTGGGCGCTGACGGGCTTCAGTCGCGTTGATGTTCTGCTTGAGCAGTGCCTGGCTCACCGCCCGCAGGTGGCGGTTGTCGCTCATGCCGAGCAGGCGGTGGTGCTGCAGCAGCAATTACGTAAGGCAGGTCTGGCAACCGAGGTGCTGCACGGTCCCGAGGCGTTGTGTCAGGTTGCTTCCAGCGGTCAGGTCGATGTGGTGATGGCGGCGATTGTTGGTGCTGCTGGTCTGGAACCGACCCTGGCAGCAGTGCGCGCCGGCAAGCGGGTACTGCTGGCCAACAAGGAAGCGCTGGTGATGTCCGGGGCGCTGTTCATGCAGGCCGTGGCTGAGTCCGGCGCTCAGTTGCTGCCCATCGATAGTGAGCACAATGCGATTTTTCAGTGTATGCCAGCCGATTACACCCGTGGTCTGGCACCGGTCGGGGTGCGTCGGATTCTATTGACGGCCTCCGGTGGTCCGTTCCGGGAGTGGCCGCTGGAGGCGCTGGCAAGCGCGACTCCCGAGCAGGCCTGTGCTCATCCCAACTGGTCAATGGGGCAGAAAATTTCAGTCGACTCGGCCAGCATGATGAACAAGGGGTTGGAGTTGATCGAAGCCTGCTGGCTGTTCGACGCCCGGCCGCAGCAGGTTGAGGTAGTGATTCATCCGCAAAGTGTGGTGCATTCGCTGGTTGATTATGTCGATGGCTCGGTACTGGCTCAGATGGGTAATCCCGATATGCGCACCCCGATTGCCCATGCACTGGCCTGGCCGGAGCGTATCGATTCGGGCGTCAGTGCGCTGGATTTGCTGTTGACTGCCCGGCTGGACTTCCAGGCTCCTGATCCGCAGCGGTTCCCTTGCCTGGGGCTTGCACGTCAGGCTGCTGAAGCCGGTGGGACTGCCTGCGCCATGCTCAATGCTGCCAATGAGGTCGCCGTGGCCGCCTTTCTTGAGCGGCGGATTGGTTTTACCGATATCCCTGTTATCATCGAAGACACACTGAACCGTATCACGGTGGAGTCGGTCAAAGATTTGCAGCACATAATGTGGGCCGATCAGGTTGCGCGTGAGCAGGCCGCGCACTGGGTTGCCCAGCGCAGTTGAGGCTGCCGGCTTGAGTTGAAGCCTTCACCAACGAGGCGTTGAATGGATCTGCTGTTTACAATTGTGGCGACCATTGTGGCTTTGGGCCTACTGGTCACCATCCACGAATACGGGCACTTCTGGGTCGCACGCCGCTGTGGGGTCAAGGTTCTGCGTTTTTCGGTCGGCTTCGGCTCGCCGCTGTATCGCTGGTATGACCGTCAGGGCACCGAATTCGTGATTGCCGCCATTCCCCTGGGTGGCTACGTCAAGATGCTGGATGAGCGTGAGGCACCGGTCGATGAGGCGGAGCTGGAGCGCGCGTTCAATCGCAAGGACGTCAAACAGCGCATCGCTATCGTTGCCGCAGGGCCTTTGGCCAACTTTCTGCTGGCCATTGTCGCTTTCTGGATTATCGCCGTAGTTGGTATTACCACGTTGGCGCCCGTGCTTGGTCCAGTACAGCCGGGCAGTGTGGCGGCGCGTGCAGGTTTGAGCGAAGGGCTGGAAATTCTTGAGGTCGATGGCCGGACAACCCGCAGTTGGCATGAGGTTAATCTGCAATTGATCCGCCGGCTTGGCGAAACCGGACAGATGCAGGTCACGGCCCGGAGCCTGGAAGGCGGCGAGCCGCAAACCTACACCCTGGAGTTGCGCGACTGGTTGCGCGGCGCCGATCAGCCTGATCCGATTGCCGCGTTGGGGTTGACCAGTTGGCAGCCGGTGGTGGCGCCACGGATCGGTCAGCTCAATGCCGACGGTGCGGCGGCAGCGGCGGGATTGCAAGAGGGTGATCTGATTGTCGAGGTCAATGGCGAGCCGGTTGATGACTGGGTACGCCAGGTGGTACCGGCGATTCAGAACAGTGCGGGACAGACGCTGAACCTGGGGGTTGAACGCAATGGTCGGTTCCTGAGTGTGGAACTGGTGCCGGCGGTCCGGGAGCAGGGCGAGCGTCAGGTCGGCTTCATCGGTGCAGGGGTCGAAGCATTCGACTGGCCCGAGCACATGATCCGCTCAATTGACTACAACCCGTTGGTGGCGATCCCGGTGGCGGTCGGCAAAACCTGGGACATGACCGTACTAACCCTGGAATCGCTGAAGAAAATGCTGACCGGGCTGGTCTCGGCAAAAAACTTGAGTGGCCCGATAACCATTGCTAAAGTGGCGGGCGCTTCGGCCAAGTCGGGGCTGGAGAGTTTTCTCACATTTATTGCTTATCTGAGCATAAGTCTGGGGGTACTCAACCTGCTGCCGATTCCGGTGCTTGATGGGGGGCATCTGGTCTATTACACCGCTGAATGGATCCGCGGCAAGCCGCTGTCCGAGCGGATTCAGGCCTGGGGGTTGCAAATTGGCCTGACGCTGATTGTCGGGATCATGCTGTTCGCCATCTATAACGATATCAGCCGGTTGGGTGGCTAATTACTAATTACCAATAAGTGGCTGTCATGCAGATGGCCAAAAATCAACCAGTCAGTCAGAACGGATTTCATGAAACGTTACCTATTGCCTGCGCTATTGCTGACACTCCTGGCGCCTGGGATTGCTCTTGCCGACGCCTTCCGGATCACCGACATTCGCGTCAATGGGTTGCAGCGTGTATCCGCTGGCAGCGTATTCAGCGCGCTGCCACTCAATATTGGTGAGCAGGTCGACAATCAGCAACTGGTTGAGGCTTCTCGGGCGCTGTTTCGCACCGGGTTCTTCCAGGATATTCAACTCGGCCGCGAAGGCGATGTACTGGTGATCACTGTGGTCGAGCGGCCATCGATTGCCTCGATTGAGCTGGAAGGCAACAAGGCGATCAAGAGTGAAGATCTGCTTAATGGTCTGCGTATGGCCGGCCTGGCGGAGGGTGAGATTTTCCAGCAGGCGACCCTTGAAGGGGTGCGCAACGAACTACTACGCCAGTACGTGTCCCAGGGGCGCTACTCGGCCGATATCGAAACCCAGGTAATTGCTGAGCCGCGCAACCGGGTTTCGCTGAAAATCGTCATCGATGAGGGCTCGGTGGCATCGATCAGTCATGTCAATGTGGTCGGCAATACGGTTTTTTCCAACGAAGACCTGACCGACCTGTTCGAGCTCAAGACCAGCCGCTGGTACCGCTTCTTCAGCAGTGCCGACAAGTATTCGCGGGAGAAACTCTCCGGTGACCTGGAGCGTCTGCGTTCCTACTATCTGGACCGTGGCTATATCAATATGGATATTGTCTCAACCCAGGTATCCATTACGCCGGACAAGAAACACGTCTACATCACGGTCAATATCGACGAAGGCGAGCAGTACAGCGTACGTGATGTGCGTTTGTCCGGTGACCTGGTCGTGGCTGAGGACGAAGTACGCAAGTTGCTGTTGATTGAGCCGGGCCAGGTTTTTTCCCGTCAGGTGCTGACGGCGACCTCTGACCTGATCAGCCGGCGCCTGGGCAACGAGGGGTATACCTTCGCTAACGTCAACGGTATTCCCGAGATCCATGAGGAAGATCGCAGCGTCACCGTGACCTTCGTGGTTGACCCGGGGCAGCGGGCCTATGTCAACCGGATCAATTTCCGTGGCAATACCAAGACTGATGACGAAGTACTGCGCCGGGAAATGCGCCAGATGGAAGGCGGCTGGGCTTCGACCCACCTGATCGACCAGTCCAAGGTCCGACTTGAACGGCTGGGCTTCTTCAAGGAAGTCAACGTCGAAACCGTGCCGGTGCCCGGTGCTGACGACCTGATCGATGTCAACTACACGGTGGAAGAGCAGCCGTCCGGCTCTATCACGGCCAGCCTGGGCTTTGCTCAGGGTACCGGTCTGATTCTTGGTGGTTCGATCAGCCAGAACAACTTCTTCGGCACCGGTAACCGGGTCAGTTTCAGTGCTACCCGTTCCGAGTACCAGACGGCGTTGTCGTTTGGCTTTCTCAACCCGTATTTCACGGTTGACGGCGTGAGCATGGGCTACAACGCCTTCTATCGCACCACCGACTATGACCGTTTGAACGTCGATATCTCCAGCTACGCGGTTGACTCCTACGGTGCCGGCTTCAACTTCGGTTACCCGATCAGCGACAACTCGCGATTGAATTTCGGTCTGTCGGTGCAGAATGACGAGGTCAAGACCGGGCGTTATACCGTACTGGAAATCCACGAGTTCCTGCGTCAGGAAGGTGATAAGTTCACCAACTTCAAGTTCAACGCCGGCTGGTCGCAGTCGACCCTCAACCGCGGGGTCTTCCCTGACCGCGGGCACTCGCAGTCGCTAGGCGCTGAGGTTACGGTGCCGGGTAGTGACCTAAGCTTCTATTCGCTCGATTACCGGGCCCAGAAGTTTTTCCCGATGACTGAAGATCTGACTCTGCGTCTGCATACTGACCTGGGCTATGTGGATCGCTTCGGCAGTACCAAATCGGTGCCGTTCTATGAGCACTACTTTGCCGGCGGTATCGGCTCGGTACGAGGTTTCCGTGACAGTACCCTGGGGCCGCGTAGTACGCCGAGCATGAGTAACGAGGATGATCCGCGGTTCCCCGAGGGATCGTTGACCGATCCGGATCAGGATCCGTTGCCCTTCGGTGGTAACGTCAAGGTCACCGGCGGTGCTGAAGTGCTGTTCCCGCTGCCTTTCATCAAGGACCAGCGCTCGCTGCGCACGGTGCTGTTCGTTGATGTCGGCAACGTGTTCGACACCAATTGTCTGAACGAGAACCGCAACTGCGGGGATGTCGATCTTGGGGATTTGCGTTACAGTGCCGGTGTCGGTCTGAACTGGCTGACGGCGCTGGGGCCGTTGGGCTTCAGCCTGGCTGTACCGCTGAACAAGCAGTCGGGCGACAAGACCCAGGTCTTCCAGTTCACCCTGGGTCAGACCTTCTAATTTCGGCTAATAACGAAACGTTATCAGGAGTCCTTTAAGTGGGTAAGTTTATTCGCGTTGCTTTGATGTCGGTGCTGGTCATGGCCAGTTTCCCGGCTGCCGCCCAGATGAAAATTGCTGTGCTGGACTACCAGATGGCGCTGCTTGAGTCGGATGCGGCCAAACGCTACTCCGTAGATGCCGAGAAGAAATTTGGCAGCCAGTTGCAGCGGCTGCGCAACCTCGAGTCAGAAGCCAAACGACTGCAGGAGCGTATGCAGCGCGACGGCGACAAGCTGGCCCAGGCCGAGCTGGAACGCCTGGAGCTGGAGTTCCGTCAGAAAGCCCGCGAATTTCAGAGCGAGTCGCGCGAACTGAACGAAGCCAAGGCCGCTTCGGATCGGGAGATGCTGGAGCAGCTCAAGCCCAAGCTGGATCAGGCGGTCGAAGCCGTTCTGCAAGCCGGCTCCTATGATCTGGTGATCGATCGCAGCGCGGTGGTGGATGTCAAGCCGGAGTTCGATATCACCCGTCAGGTGATTGAACGCCTGAACAGCATGCGCTGAGCATCATGAGTACTACTGTCTCTCTGACCCTGTCCGAGCTGGCCCAGCTTTTGGATGCGCGGCTACTTGGTGAGGGGGGCGGGCGCATTACCGGTCTGGCTACCCTGCAGGAAGCCGGACCGGGTCAACTGAGTTTTCTTGCCAATCCGCAGTATCGTAAGTATCTGGCAACTAGCCAGGCCGAGGCGGTGTTGCTGACCGAGGCCGATGCCGAAGGTTTTACCGGCAATGCGCTGATCGTCGCCAACCCTTATCTGGCTTATGCCCGTCTGTCCCATCAGTTTGATCCGAAACCACGTCCAGCGCCCGGGATTCATCCAACGGCGGTGGTGGCCGAGGATGCCGAGGTCGACGCCAGTGCGGCAATCGGTCCGCACGTGGTCATCGAGTCCGGCGCGGTCATCGGTCCGGGTGTTACGCTGGGCGCGGGCTGCTTTGTCGGGGCTCGAAGCCGGATCGGAGAAGGTGGTTGGTTGTCTGCCCGGGTAACCCTGTATCACGACGTGATTATCGGGGCCCGGGTCGTGATTCAATCCGGTGCGGTCATCGGTGCTGAAGGGTTCGGCTTTGCCAACAACAAGGGTCGCTGGGAGAAGATTGCCCAGATTGGTGGTGTGCGTATTGGTGATGATGTCGAAATTGGCTCCAATACCTGTATCGACCGTGGCGCTCTGGCCGATACCCTGATTGGTGATGGGGTCAAACTCGACAACCAAATTCAGATTGCCCACAACGTGCAGATTGGCGATCACACTGCCATGGCCGCCTGTGTCGGTATCTCCGGCAGCACCCGTATCGGTCGGCACTGTACCATTGCCGGCGGGGTCGGCATGGTTGGGCATATCGAAGTCTGCGACAACGTCTTTGTCAGCGGTATGACCATGGTCACCCGCTCGATCACCGAACCAGGCGCCTATTCTTCGGGAACGGCCATGCAACCTGCGGCGGAATGGAAAAAGAGCGCGGCGCGGATCAGGCAACTGGACTCGCTGGTCAAGCGGGTGCAACAACTGGAAAAACAGTTGTCGGCGGTGACTCCAGGGACGCAGGGTTCATCTGAATCCTGAGCTTGCGCCACGCTGGCGCATCACAATTTTCACTGCAAGGCCTTGCCATACATGGATATCAACGAAATCAAAGAGTATCTGCCACACCGCTATCCTTTCCTGCTGGTAGATCGGGTGTTGGAGCTGGATCTGGAAGGCCGCAAGATTCGCGCCTACAAGAATGTGTCGGTCAACGAACCGTTTTTCAACGGCCACTTCCCTGGCCATCCGATCATGCCGGGTGTGCTGATCATCGAGGCCATGGCTCAAGCCGCTGGTCTGCTGGGCTTCAAGATGATGAACACCAAGGCCGAAGATGGCACTCTGTATTACTTCGTCGGCTCCGACAAACTGCGTTTTCGTCAGCCGGTGGTGCCGGGTGATCAGTTGCAGTTGGAAGCCGAGTACCTGAGCAACAAGCGGGGCATCTGGAAGTTTGCCTGTCGGGCGCTGGTGGATGGCAAGGAGGCTTGTTCCGGCGAAATCATCTGTGCGGAACATAAGGTATGAGTCGGATTCACCCTCAGGCGATCGTCGATCCATCCGCCCGTCTGGCGGATGATGTCGAGGTGGGCCCCTGGACTCTGATTGGGCCAGAGGTCGAGATCGGTGCCGGTAGTGTCATCGGTTCGCATGTGGTGATCAAAGGGCCGACCCGAATCGGTCGCAACAACCGTATCTTTCAGTTTGCCTCGGTCGGTGAGGACTGTCAGGACAAGAAGTACAACGGTGAACCAACCCGGCTGGAAATCGGTGACAACAACGTCATCCGTGAGGGGTGTACTATTCATCGTGGCACCGTGCAGGATCAGGGCGTGACTCGGATCGGAAGCAACAACCTGCTGATGGCCTATGTGCATGTGGCTCACGACTGCGTGGTTGGCGACAACATCATCATGGCCAACAACGCCACCATCGCTGGTCATGTGCAGATCGGCAATGGCGCGATTCTGGGTGGTTACACCACGGTGCACCAGTTCTGTCATATCGGCGCTTTTGCCATGAGCGCGGCCAATAGCGCGGTATTCAAGGACATTCCGGCCTTTGTCATGGTCGGTGGCAATCCGGCTGGTGCACACGGCATGAACTTTGAGGGCATGCGCCGGCGCGGCTACAGTGCAGAACTGGTCAGCGCCCTGCGCCGTGCCTACAAGGTTGTCTATCGTCAGGGCTTGACCCTGCAGGAGGCGCTGGCCCAGCTTGAAGGCAGTGCCGAGCAATATCCCGAAGTTGCGCTCTACCGCGACTCCATTCTGGCCTCGACCCGCGGTATTACCCGGTAGTGGCAACTCAGCAACCTCTATGTATTGCGCTGGTCGCCGGAGAAGCCTCCGGCGATACCTTGGGTGCCGGCCTGATCCGGGAGCTTAGGCAGCGTTTCCCTGATGCGCGTTTTATCGGTATCGGGGGCCCGAAAATGCTTGCCGAGGGCATGCAGACCCGGGTCCCGATGGAGCGTCTGTCGGTAATGGGGTTGGTCGAAGTACTCGGGCGGCTGCGCGAATTGCTGCGGATTCGTCGTGAGCTGGTCGATTATCTCAAGGCCGAGCGGCCCGATGTGTTCATCGGCATCGATGCCCCGGATTTCACCCTGGGGGTCGAGCGGCGGTTGCGCGAGGCCGGTATTGCCACTGTGCATTATGTCAGCCCTTCAGTCTGGGCCTGGCGTGAGAAGCGGGTGCTGGGCATTCGCGAATCCACTGACTTGATGCTGACCCTGTTCCCGTTCGAGGAGGAAGTTTATCAGCGTCATGGGGTGCGCGTGCGTTGCGTCGGCCACACTCTGGCCGATCGTATTGCCCTGGAGCCTGATCGTCTGGCGGCGCGTGAGACGCTGGATCTGGCCGCTGGAGCCCGGGTGGTGGCGCTGATGCCTGGCAGCCGCAATGGCGAACTGCGCAAACTCGGGCGCCTGTTCCTGGATACTGCCAGTTGGTGCCTGGAGCGCGACCCTTCTTTGCAGTTCATCCTGCCGTGCGCCAACCCACAGCGTCGTGAGCAGATGGAAGCAATCATTGCCGAATCCGGGATGGTTTTGCCGCTGACCCTGCTCGATGGTCAGGCCCACGAAGCACTGGCTGCCTGTGATGCTGTACTGATCGCTTCGGGTACTGCGACGTTGGAAGCGATGCTGTTCAAACGGCCTATGGTCGTGGCCTATCGGATGGCCGGTCTGACCTTTAAGATTCTCAAGCGGCTGGTCAAGGTCGGCCATGTTGCTCTTCCCAATCTGCTCGCCGGGCGTGAAGTGGCGCCTGAGTTCCTTCAGGATGCGGCGACCCCTGAAGCGCTGGGAGGAGCACTGCTCGCCCGTCTGCAGCCCAGTCCCGAACGTGACGACGCCCAGGCCACCTTTCTTGAGCTGCACCAGCTCTTGCGCCGTGACGCGGACAATGCCGCTGCCGAGGCGATTCTGGAGTTGCTGCGCGATAAGGGCCGGCTATGACCCAGCTGAGTATGGACTGGGCCTTGCCGGCAGGTGACGAGTTGATAGCAGGGGTGGATGAGGTTGGCCGTGGTCCGCTCTGTGGTGCGGTAGTGACAGCTGCGGTGATTCTTGATCCAACCAGACCTATTGAGGGTCTGAACGACTCGAAGAAGCTTACCGAGGCCCGCCGCGAAGCACTGTTTCCGCTGATTCAGGAGCGGGCGCTGGCCTGGTGCATTGCCCGGGCTGAGGTCGAGGAGATCGATCAGTTGAATATTCTCCATGCCACCATGCTGGCGATGCAGCGGGCGGTGGCTGGTTTGGCTGTGATCCCGGACCGGGTGCTGATTGACGGTAATCGCTGTCCGCCACTACCCATGCCGGCCGAACCTGTGGTCAAGGGTGACAGCCGGGTGCCGGCGATTGCTGCCGCCTCAATTCTGGCCAAGGTGGCTCGGGATCGGGAAATGTGCGAGCTGGACCGTCAGTACCCTGGCTACGGCCTGGCCGGGCATAAGGGCTATCCGACCCCGGTGCATCTGCAGGCTTTGCGCGAGCTGGGGGCTACACCCATCCATCGGCGCTCGTTCGCACCGGTGCGGGCAGTTTTGGAATCTTGATTGGCGCTTTAACCAAATGTTGGGGCAGGTCAGCGCCAACCGGGCTCCTGACTTTAGGTGCGATAGGCTAGCGTTTCCTGAGCGTCAGACTGGCCGCAGTCTACCCCCGCCGCTACAATCCATGCTTTGAACATCCCTCCAGCGTCCACAGGATTCGCATGAACCACAGCTTCATCCATTTGCGCGTACACACCGAATTTTCCCTGGTCGACGGCCTGGTCAAAGTCAAGCCGCTGATCAAGGCGGTGGGCGAGGCGGGCATGCCGGCGGTGGCGGTGACCGACCAGAGCAACATGTGCAGTCTGGTGAAGTTTTACAAGACCGCCATGGGGGCGGGCATCAAGCCGATTTCCGGGGTGGATGTCTGGTTGGTCGGGCGCGATGACGGTGACCAGCTTACTCGCATGACCCTGTTGGCGATGGATGCCAAGGGCTACCGCAACCTGACCGAGCTGGTATCGCGCGGTTTTACCGAAGGTCAGAGCAATGGCCTGTCGACCGTACGCCGGGAGTGGATCGCCGAGGCCAGTGAAGGGGTGATCGCGCTGTCGGGGGCAAAAGAAGGTGAAATCGGCCAGGCCTTGCTATCGAGTAATCCGCAGGTGGCCGACGAGTTGCTGGATTTCTGGATGACGGTGTTCCCTGAGCGCTTTTATCTGGAGCTGCAGCGGACCGACCGGGCCAACGATGAAGAGCACGTACATGCTGCCGTGGCTCTGGCGGTGCGCAGTGGTTGCCCGGTAGTGGCAACCAACGATGTGCGGTTTCTCAAGCGCGAGGATTTCGAAGCCCATGAAACCCGTGTCTGCATTGGTGAGGGCCGGGCGCTGGACGATCCGCGCCGGGTGCGTCAGTACAGCGAAGAGCAGTATCTCAAGACTCCTGCGGAAATGGCCGAGCTGTTTGCCGATATCCCCGAGGCACTGGAAAACTCGGTCGAAATTGCCCGCCGCTGTAATATCGAGGTGCAGTTGGGCACCTACTTCCTGCCGGATTTCCCGATTCCCGAAGGCATGACCATCGAGGAATACTTCAAGCAGGTTTCATTCGAGGGGCTGGAAGAACGACTCAAGGTCATTCTGCCGCCCGATACCCCGGATTATGAGGCTAAGCGTCAGGTCTATATCGACCGGCTTAACTTCGAGCTGGATATCATCAACCAGATGGGTTTCCCGGGCTACTTCCTGATCGTGATGGACTTCATCAAGTGGGCCAAGGGCAACGGGGTGCCGGTAGGTCCTGGTCGGGGCTCGGGTGCCGGTTCGCTGGTGGCCTACTCGCTGTTGATCACTGATCTTGATCCGCTGCAGTATGACCTGCTGTTCGAGCGTTTCCTCAACCCCGAGCGGGTCTCGATGCCCGACTTCGACGTTGACTTTTGCATGGAAGGCCGCGACCGGGTGATCGACTATGTGGCCGACATGTACGGTCGCAACGCGGTGTCGCAGATCATCACCTTCGGAACCATGGCGGCCAAGGCGGTAGTGCGTGATGTGGCGCGGGTGCAGGGCAAGTCCTATGGCCTGGCCGACAAGCTGTCGAAGATGATTCCGTTCGAAGTCGGCATGACCCTGGCCAAGGCCTATGAACAGGAAGAGATGCTCCGCGACTTCCTCGCCAACGACGAGGAAGCCCAGGAAATCTGGGACATGGCGCTCAAGCTCGAAGGCATCACCCGTAACGTCGGCAAGCACGCTGGTGGGGTGGTGATCGCGCCGACCAAACTGACCGATTTTGCTCCACTTTATTGTGATGAGTCCGGTGGTGGCCTGGTAACCCAGTTCGACAAGGATGATGTGGAGTCGGCCGGCCTGGTCAAGTTCGACTTCCTCGGGCTACGAACCCTGACCATCATCAAGTGGGCGATGGAGACCATCAACCGCGAGCAGGCCAAGAAGGGTCTTGAGCCGATCAATATCGATTTCATCCCGCTGGATGACAAGCCGACCTATGCCATGTTGCAGAAGGCCGAGACCACGGCGGTGTTCCAGCTTGAATCGCGTGGTATGAAGGAGCTGATCAAAAAGCTCAAGCCGGACTGTCTGGAAGACCTGATCGCACTGGTGGCACTGTTCCGTCCGGGACCGCTGCAATCGGGCATGGTTGACGACTTCATCAACCGTAAACACGGGCGCGAGGAAATTTCCTACCCGCACCCGAACTACCAGTACCCCGGGCTGGAGCCAGTGCTCAAGCCGACCTACGGTATCATTCTGTATCAGGAACAGGTGATGCAGATTGCCCAGGTAATGGCCGGCTACACCCTCGGTGGCGCCGATATGCTGCGCCGGGCGATGGGTAAGAAAAAACCAGAAGAGATGGCCAAGCAGCGTGCCGTCTTCCTGGAGGGCTGCCAGAACAACGGCATCGATGCCGACCTGGCGGGCAACATCTTCGACCTGGTGGAAAAGTTCGCCGGTTACGGGTTCAACAAGTCGCACTCGGCGGCCTATGGTCTGGTCTCCTACCAGACCGCCTGGCTCAAGGCGCACCATCCGGCGCCGTTCATGGCTGCTGTACTCTCGGCCGATATGCACAACACCGACAAGGTGGTGACCCTGATCGAGGAATGCCGCAGCATGAAGCTGCGGATCAAGGCGCCTGACGTCAATGTTTCCGAGTTCAAGTTCACCGTCGATGAAGCCGGCGATGTGGTTTATGGTCTGGGCGCCATCAAGGGTGTGGGCGAGGGACCGGTGGAAACCATCGTCGAGACCCGCCAGGCCGGCGGGCCGTTCAATGATTTGTTCGATTTCTGTGCCCGGGTCGATCTCAAGCGTATCAACAAGCGGGTCATGGAAGCGCTGATCCGTAGCGGTGCGCTGGACCGGCTGGGACCGTTCTTTGCCGAGGAGCCACAGGCCTACCAGAAGCAGATCGACCGGAACCGCGCAGCTCTGATGGCAGCCATGGAAGAGGCCATTGCCTCGGCCGAGCAGAGCGCCAAGAGCGCTGACAGCGGTCATGATGATCTGTTTGGCGACCTGCTGGGACCGTCAACCGAGCGTGATGTCTACGAACCCTATCGAAGGGTGCGCGAATGGAGTTTCAAGGAACGGCTGCGTGGTGAGAAGGAAACCCTCGGCCTGTATCTGACCGGTCACCCAATCGATGAGTATGAACAGGAAGTACGACGCTTTGCCCGGCAGCGGATTCTCGATCTGAAACCCTCGCGTGATAGCCAAACGGTAGCCGGGTTGGTTTTCGATCTGCGGGTGATGAAGAACAAGCGTGGTGATAAGGTGGCGTTCGTGACCCTGGATGACCGTTCGGCACGGATCGAGGCTTCGCTGTTCTCCGAAGCCTATGCTGCCGCCCAGGCTCTATTGCAGAAAGATGCGCTGTTGGTCATCGAGGGCGAGGTGGCGCTGGATGATTTCTCCGGCGGCATGCGCTTGCGGGCCAAGCGGGTGATGAGTCTGGAAGAGGCGCGTACCGCCTTGCTCGACAGTGTTCGCATTCGCCTGGATACTCAATGTCATGGGCCGGATAGCTTGGGCAAGGTTGCGGCACTGCTGCAGCAGCATCGTGGCGAATGTGCGGTCAGTGTTGAGTTGCAGCGCCCGGACGCCGAGGTACTTTTGCGTCTGGGTGATGACTGGTGCGTTGAACCGGCCGATGATCTGGTGCAGAGCCTGCGTGACCAGTTGGGCAAAGACAGCGTCTCTTTGCACTACAGATAGGCTCTGCGTGTTGCCCGCCAGACTTGTGGCGCAGGTAACGGCAGTGATCCTCGACGAATCTGCGGCAATCCCGTAAGGTATTGCCGAACAATTTCTGACGCCCGACGGGCCGCCACGCGGATAATGGATGCTTATGAGCAAGAGTCAGCAATACCTGGAATTCGAACAGCCCATCGCTGATTTGCAGGCCAAGATTGAGGAGCTACGTCTGGTCGGCAATGACAACTCTCTCAATATCACCGAAGAAATTGCCAAGCTGCAGGACAAGAGCAAGTCGCTCACTGAAAGCATTTTCGGCAACCTCAGCAGTTGGCAAATCGCGCAAATGGCGCGGCATCCGCAGCGTCCCTATACCCTGGATTACATCAGTCATATCTTTACCGACTTTGAAGAGCTGCACGGTGATCGGCACTTTGCTGACGATGCAGCGATTGTTGGCGGGATGGCGCGCCTGGATGGTCGCCCGGTGATGGTTATCGGTCACCAGAAGGGGCGCGATGTTCGGGAGAAGGTCCGGCGCAACTTCGGCATGCCCAAGCCTGAAGGCTACCGCAAGGCCTGCCGGCTGATGCAGATGGCCGAGCGCTTCAAGATGCCGATCCTCACCTTTATCGATACCCCAGGCGCTTATCCGGGTATCGACGCCGAGGAGCGTGGCCAGAGCGAGGCGATTGCCTGGAACCTGCAAGTGATGGCGCGGCTGAAGACCCCGATTATCGCCACCGTGATTGGTGAGGGTGGTTCCGGTGGCGCATTGGCCATCGGTGTCTGCGATCATCTGATGATGTTGCAATACTCCACCTACTCGGTGATTTCGCCGGAAGGCTGTGCCTCTATTCTGTGGCGTAGCGCCGAGAAGGCTGCTGATGCCGCTCAGGCCATGGGCGTGACCGCTGAGCGGCTCAAGGAGCTGGGGCTGGTCGATAACCTGATCCCCGAACCGCTGGGCGGCGCGCACCGCAACCCGGCTGAAACCGCTGCGCGGATCAAGGCCCGCTTGATTGCCGAACTCGACAAGCTCGGCGGCCTGGCTGATGACGCACTACTGGAGCAGCGTTACCAGCGGCTGATGAGTTACGGCCTGCAGTAACATGCTGTCTTCGCAGGCGCTGCTCGAGCAGTTGGCGCCCTGCGCCCATGCCCCGGCCTGGTGGTTGGGGCTGTCCGGCGGCCTGGATTCTCTGCTGTTGCTGGACTTGTTGGCCGAGTTGGCGACAACCCATCAAATTCCCCCTCTGCGCGTTATCCATATCCACCATGGCCTGCATCCCGATGCCGATGCCTGGGCCGAGCATTGCCGCGAGGCTTGTGAACAACGGGGTTTGCCGTTGCACTGCGAACGGGTGACGCTGGCGCCTGGCGGCAGCGTTGAAGAGGCTGCCCGTCAGGCGCGCTATGCTGCCTTCGAACGGCAGATTGGGTCTGGCGAGGTGCTGCTGCTGGCCCATCATCGGGATGATCAGTTGGAAACCTTGTTGTTTCGAGTGCTGCGTGGCACCGGTGTGCGCGGGCTGGCCGGCATGCCGCGTGAGCGTGCTCTGGGGCAGGGGCGGTTGTATCGGCCACTACTGGGGTTTTCCCGGGCCGAGCTGGAGCGCGAGGCGCGCCGGCGTGGGCTGAGCTGGATCGACGACCCGGCCAATACCGACCCGCGCTTTGCCCGCACCGCTCTGCGTCACCAATGGCTGCCGAACCTGCGTCAGGCCTGGCCACATCTGGATGACAACCTGCTGCGCCTGGCTGCCCATGCCGAGGAAGCCAACAATCTGCTTGATGAGCGAGCGGCCGAGGATCTGGAGTACTGTACTGACGCTTTAGCCGATGCCTGGCTGAGTGCCTGGCCCAGCTTGCTGGTGAGGCGTCTGCTGGAGCTGAGTCCAGCCCGGCAGCGCAATCTGCTGCGGTTCTGGCTACACGGTTTGGGCCATGTGGCGCCGGAGCAGCGCCAGTTGCTGCAGTGGCAGCAGCAGTTGACTGCTGCGGCTGATCGTCAGCCGCTGCTGAGTCTGGCTGGCTACCGCTTGTGCCGTTCGTCGGATCGTCTGTGGTGCTTGCCCGCAGCGGGCGTGCCAGCAGGGAAGGGGGAGGCGTTGCACAAGCTGGCCGATATCCGGCTGCGTGCGGGTAATGGCTGGTTGTGCTGGCGTCACCGCCAGGGTGGACTGCTGCCGGGGGCTGGGCCATGGCAGATTGGTTATCGCCAGGGCGGGGAGCGCATTCGTCTGCCGGGCAGACCCAGCCAGTCACTCAAACAGTTGTTCCAGGAGGCTGGCATTCCTATGTGGCTGCGTCCATCAATCCCATTGCTATACTGCCAAGGGCATCTGGTATCGGTGGCCGGTCGTTGGAATGCCGAGGCCTTCATGGCCGCGCCGGACCAGGATGGCTGGGAGTTGAGCTGGTTTCCGTGTGCGGAAAGGCCAGCTACGGATTGAGCAAGACGGGGCGCTCTGGTATCCTGATATCCCATCTTGACGAGACTTTGGGAAAGACCTTTTTCCCGGCTCCCTTTCGATTCCTTGCGGCCCTGCCGCCTAACAGTTCAATCACGGGTTTTTCATGACGCGCTACATTTTCGTCACGGGTGGTGTTGTATCTTCTTTGGGTAAGGGCATCGCCTCGGCATCCCTGGCGGCAATTCTCGAAGCGCGTGGCCTCAAGGTCACCATGCTCAAGCTGGATCCCTATATCAACGTTGATCCCGGCACCATGAGCCCGTTCCAGCATGGCGAAGTATTCGTCACCCATGACGGCGCCGAGACCGACCTTGACCTGGGGCACTACGAGCGCTTCGTGCGCACCACCATGACCCAGAACAACAACTTCACCACTGGCCGGGTATATGCCGACGTGCTGCGCAAGGAGCGACGCGGCGATTATCTGGGCGCCACCATTCAGGTGATTCCGCATATCACCGACGAGATCAAGAGCCGGATCATCAAGGGTGCCGCTGGTGCCGATGTGGCGCTGGTCGAAATCGGTGGCACGGTCGGCGACATCGAGTCGCAGCCGTTCCTTGAAGCGATCCGTCAGTTGCGGGTTGAAGTTGGCGCCAAGCGCGCGATGCTGATGCACCTGACCCTGGTGCCCTATATCGCCACCGCCGGCGAGACCAAGACCAAGCCGACCCAGCACTCGGTCAAGGAACTGCGTTCGATCGGTCTGCAGCCTGATGTGCTGATCTGCCGCTCCGACCACCCGATCGATCTGTCGTCGCGGCGCAAGATCGCTCTGTTTACCAACGTTGAAGAACGCGCAGTCATCGCGCTGGAAGATGTCGATACCATCTACCGGATTCCCTCGGTGTTACATGCACAGGGCCTGGACGATTTCGTGGTCGAGCGCTTCGGTCTGGAGTGTGGTGGCGCGGACCTGTCCGAATGGGAACGGGTGGTTGATGCCAAGCTCAATCCTGAGCACGAAGTCACCATCGCCATGGTCGGCAAGTACATGGAGCTGCTGGATGCCTACAAATCGCTGATCGAGGCGCTCAGCCATGCCGGCATTCAGAGCCGGACCAAGGTCAATGTGCGTTATATCGACTCCGAAGACATCGAAACCAAGGGTACAACCCTGCTGGAAGGGGTCGATGCCATCCTGGTGCCGGGCGGCTTTGGGCTGCGCGGCGTGGAAGGCAAGATCAAGACCGTACAGTATGCCCGCGAGAACAAGATCCCTTACCTGGGGATCTGTCTGGGCATGCAGGTGGCGGTGATCGAATACGCCCGTAACGTACTGGGCTGGCAGGATGCAAACTCTACTGAGTTCGACAAGACTTCTGCCCATCCGGTAGTAGGTCTGATCACCGAGTGGCAGACCGCCAGCGGCGAGAAGCAGCAGCGCAGCGAGGAGTCCGATCTGGGTGGCACCATGCGCCTTGGCGGCCAGGAGTGTGCTTTGGTGCCGGGCTCGCTGGCCTATGACTGCTACGGCAAGGACGTGATTGTCGAGCGTCATCGCCATCGTTACGAGGTCAACAACAACCTGTTGCCTGAACTCGAGGCGGGTGGTTTGAAGATTACCGGTCGTTCGGTCGATGGCGCACTGGTTGAAATGGTTGAAGCTCCGAATCATCCCTGGTTCGTTGCCTGCCAGTTCCACCCTGAATTCACTTCGACGCCGCGTTATGGCCATCCGCTGTTCAGTGGTTTTGTCAATGCAGCGCTGAACCAACATTCGGCCAAGGCCTGAGGAACAAGCATGTCGCAGAAAACCGTGACCGTTGGCGATATCCAGATCGCCAACGACAAGCCCTTCGTGCTGTTTGGTGGCATGAACGTTCTGGAATCCCGCGACCTGGCCATGCAGATCTGCGAAACCTATGTCGAGGTGACCGGCAAGCTGGGGATTCCCTACGTGTTCAAGGCCAGTTTCGATAAGGCCAACCGTTCGTCGATCAACTCCTTCCGTGGTCCGGGCATGGAGGAAGGGCTGAAGATCTTCGAAGAGATCAAGCAGACCTTCAAGGTGCCGGTCATTACCGATGTGCACGAACCCTATCAGGCGGCGCCGGTAGCCGAGGTCTGCGACATCATTCAACTACCGGCCTTCCTGTCACGCCAGACCGACCTGGTAGTGGCGATGGCGAAAACCAATGCGGTGATCAACATCAAGAAGGCCCAGTTCCTCGCGCCGCAGGAAATGAAGCATATCCTCAGCAAGTGCGAGGAAGCCGGCAATGAGCGGTTGATCCTGTGCGAACGCGGCTCCAGCTTTGGCTACAACAATCTGGTCGTCGACATGCTTGGCTTCGGCATCATGAAGCAGTTCGAGTACCCGGTGTTCTTCGATGTCACCCATGCCTTGCAGATGCCGGGCGGGCGTAGCGATTCGGCCGGTGGCCGTCGGGCCCAGGTCACCGATCTGGCCAAGGCCGGCATGAGCCAGGGCTTGGCTGGGCTGTTCCTGGAGGCCCACCCGGATCCGGACAATGCCAAGTGCGACGGTCCCTGTGCTTTGCGTCTGAACAAGCTGGGGCCTTTCCTGTCCCAGCTCAAGGCGCTGGATGAACTGGTCAAGAGTTTCCCCGTGCTGGAAACCGCCTGACAATTTACCGATTGATTTCTGTATACGATGGAGCAAGCAGCAACCATGGCTAAGATCATTGACATCAAGGGTCGTGAAGTTCTCGATTCCCGTGGCAACCCGACCGTTGAAGCCGACGTGATTCTCGAAGGCGGCATTGTGGGCAGCGCCTGTGCGCCGTCTGGAGCCTCCACCGGTTCGCGTGAAGCACTGGAACTGCGTGATGGCGACAAGGGTCGTTATCTGGGCAAGGGGGTGCTCAAGGCTGTGGCCAACGTCAATGGCCCGATCCGTGAGCTGTTGGTGGGGCGTGATGCCAGTGATCAGCGCGGCCTGGATATGGCCATGATCGAGCTGGACGGCACCGAAAACAAGGCCAAGCTGGGTGCCAACGCGATCCTTGCAGTCTCTCTGGCTGCGGCCAAGGCTGCGGCTCAGGCCAAGGGCATGCCGCTGTACGCCCACATTGCCGAGCTGAACGGCACGCCGGGTGTCTACTCCATGCCGGTACCGATGATGAACATCATCAACGGTGGTGAGCATGCCGACAACAACGTCGACATTCAGGAGTTCATGGTCCAGCCAGTAGGCGCCAAGACCTTCGCTGATGCCCTGCGTATGGGCGCCGAGATTTTCCATCACCTCAAGGCCGTACTCAAGGCCCGTGGTCTGAACACTGCGGTTGGCGACGAAGGCGGCTTCGCCCCCAACCTGAGCTCCAACGAGGATGCCCTGGGCGCCATCGCCGAAGCCGTGGCCAACGCCGGTTACAAGCTGGGTGACGATGTGACCCTGGCGCTGGACTGCGCTTCCAGCGAATTCTACAAAGATGGCAAGTACGATCTGGCTGGCGAAGGCAAGGTGTTTGATGCTGCCGGCTTCGCCGACTATCTGGCGGGTCTGAGTCAGCGTTACCCGATCATCTCCATCGAAGATGGTATGGACGAGTCCGACTGGGCCGGCTGGAAGGTGCTGACCGACAAGATCGGTGAGCAAGTCCAACTGGTGGGTGATGACCTGTTCGTAACCAACACCAAGATCCTCAAGCGCGGCATCGACGAGCAGATCGGCAACTCGATCCTGATCAAGTTCAACCAGATCGGCTCGCTGACCGAAACCCTGGAAGCCATCCAGATGGCCAAGGCTGCCGGCTTTACCGCAGTGATCTCGCACCGCTCGGGCGAGACCGAAGACAGCACCATCGCCGACCTGGCCGTAGGCACCGCCGCAGGTCAAATCAAGACCGGCTCGCTGTGCCGCTCGGATCGCGTGTCCAAGTACAACCAGTTGCTGCGCATCGAAGAGCAACTGGGTGCCAAGGCGCCGTACAAGGGCCGTGCCGAGTTCCGTGGCTAATAGTCTGGTTATATCCCCTCTCCGCCCTGTCGGAGAGGGGGTAGACTACCTTCAGTCGCCCTCTCAAGGCCTGCCTCTATGAAATGGCTCTGGCTTATCACTCTGACACTGCTGGCCGGTCTGCAATACCGGTTGTGGGTGGGTGACGGCAGCTTTGCCCATGTCGCCCAGCTCAAGCAGCAGATCGCCGCGCAGCAACGCGAGAACGAGCAGTTGCAGGAGCGTAATCGGGTGCTGACCGCTGAGGTCATTGAGCTCAAACAGGGCCTGGAAACCATCGAGGAACGTGCCCGTCACGAACTCGGCATGGTCAAGGAAGGCGAAATCCTGTTTCAACTGAGCAGCGAATGAGTCAGCACTACTGGGTGGTGATTCCGGCTGCTGGTGTCGGCACCCGCATGCAGGCCGATCGGCCCAAGCAGTATCTGCCTCTCAGGGGCCGTACCCTGATCGAACATACCCTTGACTGTTTTCTTGGCCAGCCTGAGCTTTTGGGGCTGGTGGTCTGCCTGTCGGCTGATGATGACTGGTGGCCGCAACTGGCCTGTGCGCTGGATACCCGCATCAGTCGTGCTGCGGGCGGGCGGGAGCGGGCCGACTCGGTGCTGTCCGGTCTAAAACGGCTCAGTGAACTGGGTGCTGATGAACAGGACTGGGTGCTGGTCCATGATGCGGCCCGTCCCAACCTGGCTGAAACCGATCTGCACAAGCTGGTGCGCGAGCTGGCTGATGACCCGGTTGGTGGGCTGCTGGCAGTGCCAGTGCGCGATACTCTGAAGCTGGCCGGCCCGGACGGGCGGGTACAGTCAACCCCGGATCGTGCGTTGTACTGGCAAGCCTATACGCCGCAGATGTTTCGTCTTGGTGCCTTGCGCAAGGCATTGGCGGCGGCCTTGGCCGCTGGTGTGGCGATTACCGATGAGTCCTCGGCGATGGAATGGGCCGGCCACTCCCCCAGGCTGATCGAGGGGCGGGCCGACAATATCAAGATAACCCGGCCAGAAGATCTGCACTGGCTGGGCTGATGCCTTCCTTGGGCGTGTAGCTATCCAGGCTGTGTGCTCCTACCTTGGGTAGTTCTTCCCAACGAGTGGTATAGCCCGGGCTCTTGTGGTCCCGGCGCATGGCCCATATCGGGTTGGCCGGCAAGCGGCCGAGACGGATGCAGCCACGGCCCTGGCGCTGGTTGATCGCATCCAGGGTCTGCATCAGAGCCTCGCTGCCGCGTCGTGGTGGCGGGCTGAACAGGTCCGGGGTGAATTGCTCACGTTTGACCAGATCCATCAATACCACGCCGGCTTTGGCATAACCCGGCCCTTCCCGGTAATGCTTACGCAACACTTGCTGGGCAGCGGCCTGCAGATCTCGGGTGTCATCACTGGGTGAGAGCAGGGCAAGGGTACCGGCGCAGCGGGCGCTATGCCCGTCGCTGGCGTAGGCGCCCGGTCGGATATAGACATGCACGGCGCCACACAGGCTCCGCTGGGCGCGGAGCTTTTCAGCAGCCTGAGAGACATGCAGGGTGACAGCCTGGGCCAGTGAGTCAAGATCATGAACCCTGTGTCTGAACGAGCGGGTGCTGGCGATCATTTTCTTCGGCTCGGGGCTGTCGTCGAAACCGAAGCAAGGTTCGCCGCAGAGTTCGCGTGCGGTGCGCTCCAGTACCACACTGAAGTTTTTGCGCAGCAGCTTGTGATCGGCCTGGGCCAGGTCGATGGCCTTGCGAATGCCCAGGCTGTTCAAGCGCATGGCCAGACGCCGGCCAACGCCCCAGACTTCGTGTACATCGGTATAGGCCAATAGCTTGTCGCGGCGCTGTGGGTCGCTGAGTTCGACTACGCCCTGGGTCTTGCCGGGCCAGCGCTTGGCTGCCCAGTTGGCCAGCTTGGCCAAGGTCTTGCTCGGTGCGATGCCGACGCCGACCGGCATGCCGATATCACGCTGGATACGCTGGCGAAGGTGCTGACCAAAGGGTTCGAGTTCAAGCCCCTGGCCGGTCAGATCGAGAAAGGCCTCGTCGATCGAGTAGCGTTCCACGCGTGGTGCCAGACATTCCAGGGTACGCATGACCCGTTCGGAGATGTCGCCGTACAGGGCGTAATTGGAGCTGAAGACGGTGATGTCATGCTGGCTGACCAAGTCCTGAATCTGAAAAAACGGCACCGCCATTTTTACCCCGAGCCGCTTGGCTTCAAGGCTGCGGCTGACCACGCAGCCGTCATTGTTGCTCAGTACCAGCACGGGCCGCTTATGCAGATCGGGGCGGAACAGCCGCTCACAACTGACATAAAAGTTGTTGCAGTCAACCAGTGCGTACATTGTCTGTGGGCCTTAGCGGAATCGGTGTCGATGCAGGCTGTGAGTGACCACGCCCCAGACTTCCAGCTCATCGGCGGACTTCAGGCGAATCGGCCGGTAGTTGGCGTTGGCTGGCATCAACACCGGCAGGCCGGCTTCCCAGGTCAGCAGCTTGACCGTGAATTCACCGCTGATGCAGGCAATCACCACGTCTCCAGGCAGTGGCTGCACGGCCCGATCAACGACCAGAATATCGTTTTCGTAGATTCCGGCCTCGATCATGCTGTCACCCTGGACCCGCAACAGGAAGGTATGTGGGGCATGAATACCGGCCAACTCGTCGAGTGACAGGCTGGCTTCACGGTATTCGTCAGCCGGACTGGGAAAACCGGCAGCCACTCGGCTGCCGAACAATGGAAGGCGTTGGCCGCCAGTGGCGGCCGGGCCGATCAGAAGGGCGGGCATGAGGCATACCTTTATGCTGTATTTATATACAGTATATTGGTTGATTCATGTCGAGAAAAGCTGTTCTTGTCTCAGGACTCACTGGAGGTAGCGCCAACTGATCTGTGGTTGAGAACAGGTAGATTGGGCGCAAGAGACCGAATGATCAGGCTTCAGGGCCGAGAAGCTGGCGAAGATGGCCAGGAACAGAATGGCAAGTACTGTGAAAAACTTGAGAGCCATAGGGCGCACCCTTTGTCTTGTTGTTCTTGTAGCGTCATCGAAGGAGACGGGTGTTATGCAATCAAGACTAGATAGCGCAGGTTGATCCGACAAGCCCTTGCGGATGGACGGCCGGGTTTGTAGCGGGCAGGGTGGCTACTGCCCGCTACGTCTTATAGCGGGTAATCGCGCAGCTCCCGGGCAATCAATAGCCGCTGGATTTCGCTGGTACCCTCATAGATCTGGGTAATCCGCGCGTCGCGGTACAGGCGTTCGACCGGGTAGTCTTCCAGATAGCCGTAACCGCCGTGGATTTGAATGGCCTTGGAGCAGACCTGTTCGGCTATTTCACTGGCGAACAGCTTGGCCTGTGAGGCTTCCGACAGGCAGGGCAGCCCTGCACTGCGCAGGCGTGCGGCGTGCAGAATCAAGAGGCGAGCGGCGTTGATGCGGGTATGCATGTCGGACAGCATATTGGCGACGCTCTGGTGTTCGGTCAGCGCCACTCCGAACTGGGTGCGCTCGCGCGCGTAGCCCAGTGCGGCTTCGAAGGCGGCGCGGGCAATGCCCAGTGCCTGGGCGCCAATGCCGATCCGGCCACCTTCCAGGTTCGATAAGGCGATCGCCAGTCCCTTGCCGCGCGCGCCTAACAGGTTGGCTTCTGGAATCCGGCAGTTGTCCAGGCTGACCGCGCAGGTATCCGAGCCACGGATCCCGAGCTTGTGTTCCATGCGCTCGATGCGAAAGCCTGGGTTGTCGGTTGGCACCAGAAACGCCGACAGGCCTTTCTTGCCCAAGTCGGGATCGGTGACGGCAAAGACGATGGCCAGGCCGGCGCGTTTGCCGTTGGTGACAAATTGCTTGGCGCCGTTAATAACCCATTCGCCGTCCTGCAGCTGCGCACGGGTGCGCAGGTTGTGTGCTTCCGAGCCGGCCTGGGGTTCGGTCAGGCAGAAACAACCGATGACCTCACCACGGGCCAGCCGCGTCAGCCACTCGGCCTTCTGCTGATCGCTGCCGAAGTTGAGCACCGGAGCGCAGCCGACCGAGTTGTGAACGCTCATCAGCGCCCCGGTGGCGCTGCAGCCGGCGGAAATTTCTTCCACGGCCAGGGCGTAGGCGACGTAGTCGACATAGCTGCCGCCAAACTCCTCGGGTACCACCATACCGAGCAGGCCAAGCTCACCCATCTGCTGGATCACCGCTGAGTCGATCCAGCCGCTCTTGTCCCATTCGGCGGCCCGCGGGGCCAGCTCACCCTGGGCGAACTGGCGGGCCATGTCGCGGATCATTCGCTGGTCTTCGGTCAGTTCGATGTCGTGCATTCAGACCCCCTCGAAAAAGGCGGACACCCGGGCCGGGTCCAACTGGTCGATGTGGGCCGGGTTCCAGCGTGGTTGCTTGTCCTTGTCGACCAGCAGAGCCCGTACCCCTTCGACGATATCGCCATGCTCGAACCATTGGCGATCCAGATGCAGTTCCAGGGCGAAGCAGTCGACCAGCTCAAGCTGGCGTCCGCGGCGCAGCAGTTCCAGGGTTACGGCCATGGCGATGGGAGAGCGCGCCTGCAGGGTGCTCAGGGTGTTCTGGGCCCAGTCGCGATAGGCCGGACGCTGTTCCTGGCTCAGGGAGTGCTGAATTGCGGGCAGGTCGGGTTGGGCGAAGTGCTGATCGATGGCTGGTTGCAGGCTGGCCAGTTCGGCGGCCGGCAAGTCGCTGACAGCCAAGCTGCGGGCCAGTTGTTCAGGTGTTTGGCTGGCCCAGTTCAACTGGTCCAGACGCTGATCGAGTTGATCCAGACATTCACTCGGCAGGCAGATATCGGCCAGCCCGGCATAGAGTGCGTCGGCGCTGCGGATATGGTTGCCGGTCAGTCCCAGGTAGATACCCAGTGCACCCGGCAGGCGTGGGAGAAAGTAGCTGCCGCCGACATCGGGAAAGTAGCCGATCCCGGTTTCCGGCATACCCAGCCGCGAGCGTTCAGTGACGATGCGCAGGCTGGCGCCCTGGGACAGACCCATGCCGCCGCCGAGTACAAAACCATCCATCAAGGCCAGAAGTGGTTTGGGGTAGGCGTGGATGCATTGATCCAGGGCGTACTCTTCAGTGAAGAAGGTTTCGATCGCCGCACTGTTTCCGGCCAGATATTGGTCATAGAGCCCGCGAATGTCGCCGCCGGCACAGAATGCCCGCTCCCCGGCGCCGCGCAGCACCACGGCCCGGACCTGATCGTCGCGGGCCCAGCGGTCGAGCTGGTGCTGCAACAGACGGACCATCTCAAGGGTCAGTGCGTTGAGGCCGGCCGGGCGGTTCAGGGTCAGATGGCCGATGTGGTTGCGCACTTGGGCCAGTACGGGGAGTTGGGATTCACTCATTCGGACACTCCGGTATACAGCTTGATGATCGCGGAAAAGTCCAGATTACCATGCCCCTGATTGCTGAAGGTCTGATACAGCTGCTGGGCCAGGGCGCCGAGCAGCACCGGCTGGCCGGTCTGCCTGGCTGCTTCGCTGGCCAGTCCCAGATCCTTGAGCATCAGGTCACTGCCGAATCCGCCACTGTAGCCGCGTGCCGACGGAACATTGTCCATGACTCCGGGATAGGGGTTGTAGGTATCCGAGCTCCAGCAGCGGCCACTGGAGGTGTTGATCACCCCGGCCAGCAGCTTCGGGTCCATGCCCAGAGCCACCCCCAGGTTCATGGCTTCGGCAGTAGCGATCATGCTGATCGCCAACAGCAGGTTGTTGGCGACCTTGGCGACCTGGCCATTGCCAGCCGGGCCGCAATGGACAATGTTCTTGCCCATGCATTGCAGCACTGGCAGGGCGTTATCGAAGTCGGACTGTTCTCCTCCGACCATGAAGGTCAGAGTGCCGGCTGCGGCTCCAGTGGTGCCGCCGGAGACCGGGGCGTCGAGCATCGGGTTGCCCTGGGCTCTGGCCAGCGCTTCTACTTCGCGCGCAGTCAAAGGATCGATGGTGGAGCTGTCGATCAACCGTACTCCGGGCTGAACATGGGCCAGCAGACCCTGCTCGCCAAGGTAAACCGTTTTCACGTGGGCCGAGGCGGGCAGCATGGTGATGATCAGCTCAGCCGGACTGCGGGCGATGTCGACAACACTGCCGGGCGCATTGGCGCCAGCCTCGACCAAAGCCTCGACCGCAGGCTGTGACAGGTCGAACACGCTGAGCTGATGTCCGGCCTTGAGCAGGTTGTGGGCCATGGGGCTGCCCATGTTGCCCAAGCCGATGAAGCCGATATGCATGGTGACTACCTCCGTAGTTTGGCCGTTCACTTGAGGGTGATGGTGGTGTTGACGGCTCCGCTTTGATCGTCCTCGTCGAACCAGCGCTCGGTGACCGTCTTGGTCTGGGTATAGAACAGAATGACCTGCTTGCCGTAAGGGCCCAGGTCACCCAGCCTGGAGCCGCGTGAGCCACTGAAGGAGAACATCGCGGCTGGCACCGGAATGGGTACATTGATACCGACCTGGCCAACCTCGATCAGCTCCTTGAACCGCCGGGCGCTGGCGCCGGAGCTGGTGAAAATTGCCGTGCCGTTGCCGTAGGGGTTGGCATTGATGATCGCCATGGCCTGCTCGAGACTGTCGGCCTGCATGACGCACAGTACCGGGCCGAAGATTTCCTCGCGGTAGATGCTCATCTGCGGGGTGACGCCGGCAAAGATGCTGGGGCCGACGAAGTTTCCGCTTTCATAGCCACTAACCGCCGGATTGCGTCCGTCGAGCAGCAACTCGGCTCCTTCGGCCAACCCCTGGGCAATCAGTCGCTCGACCCGGGTCCGGGCGTCACGTGAGACCAGTGGCCCCAGGTCGGTATCGGGTTCGCAGCCGGCATTGACCTTCAGCTTCCTGGCTTTGTCGACCAGCTCTGGCAACCACTGACTGGCCTCGCCGACCAGAATCAGCACCGACAGGGCCATGCAACGCTGCCCGGCGGCGCCGAATACCGCGCCGATCAGGCTGTTGAGCGTCTGCTCGCGGTTGGCATCGGGCATAACCACCGCATGGTTCTTGGCCCCCAGCATGCACTGCGCACGCTTGCCGGCCTGCGTGGCGCGCTGGTAGACATGGGTGCCGACCGCAGTCGAGCCGACAAAGGAAACAGCCTTGATGGCCGGATGGTCACAAAGCGCATTGACCACCTCGGCTCCGCCATGGATGACATTGAGTACTCCGGGAGGAATGCCAGCCTGCATGGCCAGCTCGGCCAGCCGCATGGTTACCAGCGGGTCCTGCTCAGAAGGCTTAAGTACGAAGCTGTTGCCGGTGGCAATGGCCATTGGAAACATCCACAACGGAATCATTGCCGGGAAGTTGAACGGGGTGATGCCGGCGCATACACCCAGAGGCTGGCGCAGGGTATAGGTGTCGACCCCGCCGGCGACCTGATGGGCCAGTTCGCCAAGCTGCAGGTTGCCGATCGAGGCAGCATGCTCGACCACCTCCAGGCCGCGCAGCACATCACCCTCGGCATCGGCCAGGGTTTTGCCCTGATCGGCGCTGAGCAGCGTGGCCAACTCCTTGAGATGCTCGCGGATCAATTGCTGGTAGCGTAGAAATACCCGGGCACGGCTGCTGATCGGGGTGCTTCGCCAGTTTTTGAAAGCTTCTTGGGCGCTGGCTACGGCTGCATCAACCTCGGTAGTCGTGGCGAATGGAACCCGGGCCAGCACCTGCTGGGTGGCCGGGTTGATGACCTCGCGCCACTGATCGGTTTGCGAGTCGACAAATTCGCCGTTGATCAGCAGTTTGACGGTGGGGGGAAGTATTGAGGACATGATGGCGGCCTCCGGTTTGGGGCACTGCATAATCTGAGGGTACTACAGATTAAATAGCACAGGTGTTTACCACCGTGATCGCACCCCAAGACCTGCCTCTGGACAAATGCGGTCTACTCGTTGACCAGTAATGAACGGTCGAACAGCTCACGCAGCTCACCGCTGGCCCGCAACTGCTCCAGTGCGCTCTGCATGGCTTGAGCCTGTTCTGGGTAACTGGGCTGATCGGACATGTACAGATGGCCCGGGTGACCTGGCGCGTGCACGGCGATGCGGAACTGCCCGGTTGTCATGCCCAAGGCTTCCAGAGTGTGATGCAGCACCAGATCGCTGCTGATCAGTGCGTCAATCCGACCCATGAGCAGCATTTCCACTGCCTGATCGAGATTGTGGACCGGTACTTTGATGATGTGCTGATCGGCGGTAAAGCTTTCGCCGTAATAGGTGCCGCGGATATAAGCCACCTTGCGGCCAGACAGACCCTCCAGGTTCAGTTTCAGACTGTTGGATGGGCGGGTAACCAGCAGGATATCGGCCTGAATGACTACGCCAAGACTACTGGCAAAGCTATCCAGGGTCGGGTTCTCGAACAGCACGGCAAAATCCGCCCGATGAAGGCGCAGTTCGTGTACCAGACGCTGGTGTGGCAGCACGCGATTGTCCAGTGGCAGATCACTCAGCTCACTCAGGCGATTGGCCAGGCGGCTGAGCAAGCCTGCCGGTTGCCCGTATTCATCGATATAACCCCAGGGCCAGACATCGGCGGTCATGAACCTGAGCGGCGGTTTTGCTTCATCGGCGCTCAGGACACCTATGGGCAGTAACCAGCACAACAGCAGCAGGCAGTAGCGAATCGGGTACATAGAGCATCATTATAATTGGGCCATACCTGCAGTATAGGGCTCCTGCTCACTACTGTGCTGTGTCTTGTTTCCGCTTATCGGTTGAGCATCTCTACATTGCCGCACGGATTGGTTGCCTGGTAGCGACCGCTGTGTTCGTCACGTTCAACGCCAGCAACCGCGACTTGTGGGTCATGGGTGAATACCAGCCGCCCATGGCGGGCTACCATTGAGTCAAGCAGCTCTTCCTTTTCTTCGATCAATGCTTCAGGGAAGCGGTCATAGCCCATGGTGATCGGCAGGTGAACCCAGGGTGCCCCGGGAATCAGATCGCCGGGGAACACTACCGGACCGTCCGGCATGTCGAACTCGGGAATCATCAGGCCGGGGGTATGGCCATCGCTGAAGCGGAAACGCCAGCCTTTGCCAAGGGTGGCGGACTGCTGGCCGTCGGCGATCAGCTCCAGCCGGCCGCTGGCTTCCAGCAGTCTGAGCAGTTCGGGAATAAATGAGGCCTGGTCGCGCGGGTGCGGACGCTTGGCGCGATGCCAGTGACGCTGGCCGGTGATAAAGGCAGCGTTGGGAAACAGCAGTTGCGCTGGCTGGCCGTCCTGCCAGGCGCTGAGCAGGCCTCCGGCATGGTCGAAGTGCAAATGGGTCAGGACCACGGCATCAATGTCCTCATGGCTGAGACCAATGTCGGCCAGACTGTCGAGCAGTACATGACGGTCTTCGATGACGCCGTAGCGTTCTTTCAGGCGTGGCTCGAAGAAGGCACCAATGCCGGTTTCGACCAGAATGTTGCGGCCATCTTCCTGTACAAGCAGGGCGCGGCAGCTCAGAGTGATGCGGTTGTGCTCGTCGGTTTCGACCCAGCGTGACCACAGGGCCTTGGGCGCATTGCCGAACATGGCGCCGCCATCGAGTCGCTGACTGTTGCCTTCCAGGGTGGTGAATGTGCGCATGGTGGGCTCTCGTTACGTGAGGTTATGAGTTCTGCGCTCTTGTCGAGCGCCGGTTCTGGACACGCTGTGAACCCATCCCTGGGCGCTCGACGATGCCCGTCCAGGGCATCGACGGTCCAGAACCGGCGCCCGACAAGACCGCGTGCCAGTCTTGTGCGGGTGGCTGAGCAAAATCTGGGCCGGCATTCTGGTCATACACAGAAATACCCTGACGCCCTTGGCTGGCCTGTCGAGCGGCATTACACAAAAGCGTCGATCAGAATGTCTGAGGCACGGCCTACCAGGCGAAGGTGTAACCAACAATCAGCCGATTTTCATCCAGGTCATTGGCAAAACTGCTGCGGTAGGTTGCGTTGCGCCAGCGTACGGACAGGTTTTTCAACGGGCCGTTCTGGACCGTATAGGCCAGGTCGGTGTTGCGTTCCCACTCGCTGCCGCGACCGCTGACCAGCTTGATGTTGTCACCATGGGTATAGCGGTTCATCAGACTCAGGCCCGGTAGGCCAAGGTTGGCGAAGCTGTAGTCGTGGCGCAGCTGCCAGCTGCGCTCGTCACGGTTGGCGAAGTCGTTGATCTGTACCAGATGGACCAGAAACGGGTCGGTGCCGTTGAGATAGGCGAAGCCGGTACGGCCGTTCATCTGCTGGTAGCTGGCGCCAAAGCGCTGCATACCGGTTTGCCAGGCCAGTGCCAGACTGGTCATGCGGTTGTTGATGTTGCTGCGCCCGGCGTTGCTGGCGTCGGCGTAGCGCAGATCGGCGCTGAGTCGGCCGGTGCCCAGCGTGCGGCTGTGGTTCAGGGTCAGATAGTGCTGGCGGTAGATGCCGTCAAGCTCGCCGTAGTGGTAGCTGACGCGGGTATCCGGGTTGAACCGATAGCTGGCGCCAGCGAAGTCAAAGGCATTGCTGTCAGGCTTGCCGCGTACGCTGACGTTGCGTGCGCCGCCCTGCACTGGACGCATGCGCTGGTGATCGGAGGAGTCGCGCAGGTTGATGGCGTCGAAGCGGCCCAGGTCGAAGCTCAGGGCGTCGCTGCCCTTGGCTTGCAGCCAACCGCCGCGGAAGGTTTGTGGCAGCAGGCGGCTGTCGTTGTGCATGGCCAGCGGCAGTTGTGGCAGCAGGGTGCCCAGGCGCAGCACATGCTCATCCAGTCGCAGCTTGGCGGTCAGGCCGAGCTGGGCGTATTCGTCCATCGCACGACCTTCGCTGCGGTCGGCCTTGAGCAGGCCGGTACCGGTGCGGTCGGGGCTGGAATCGAGCTTGATGCCGACCAGGCCGATGGCGTCCAGGCCAACGCCGAAGCGGCCAGGCGTGTAGCCGGACTGCCAGTCGAGGCGAATGCCCTGGGCCCACTCGTCAGCCTTGCTTTGCGCGGCACCGGACTGACGGAAGTCGCGGTTGAAATAGAAGTTGCGCAGTTCCAGGCGAGTCTGGCTGTCCTCAAGGAAAGCCGCATTGACCGGCAGGGTCAGCAGGCCGCTGAGGCCGAGCAGGGCAGTGGTTTGCAGTAATTTCATGGTCATCCTCTTTTATTGTTGTGTTCAGTCGCGGGCCGGGGCTTTGGTCTCGGCATGGTCCTTGACGCTGCGAAAGCGCAGGATGTGGGTGCGCTCGACCAGCAGGTACAGCACGGCGCCGGCGGCCAGGCCCCAGCCTGCGCCGTAGACTGCCAGGACCACACCCATGGTGCCGGCTACGCCGCGCTCGGTGTTGTTGTTGAGCTGCTCGAAGCCGACCATCAGACAGATGTAGCCGGTCAGAATCAGGGTCAGTGACAGGGCGATTGGCAGTACCGGCTGGAAGAAGCTAACCAACGGCAACATGAACAGAGCGATGAAGCCGGTAATCCAGAAGGTGCCGGCACCGCTGTAGATTGAGTCCATGGCCTTGCGGCCGTATTTGTAGCGCTCGGCCATGGTCGCGGCGACGGCGGTCCAGATCGGTCCGGCCAGGCCCGGGTAGGGAGCGAAGAAAGCGTGCAGGGCGTTACGGATGGCAGTGACCAGGTGGACGCGGTCGATGTTGTTCTCGATCACTTCGTCCGGGCGCAGTTCATCGGCCCGCTGCATCAGTGACTGGCCGACGATGATGTCGCCGAAGGCGATGATGTAGGCGATCACTGCGGTTGGCACCGCCAGCAGAAATACCTTGAACTCCGGAAAACCGAGCATGAACGGCAGGTAGTTCCACATCTCGCCGAACGCCGGTGTGGTGATGCCCCAGCGCACATCGGGCATTTTGTACTCGCCAACCGCAATGCCGACGATGATGGCGATCAGCATCCCTGGCACCATGCCGTAGTTAACGATCTTGCGCATGAACGGCAGACGCTCGGTCAGGCCCTTGAACGATACCGAGAACATCAGGTACAGGCAGATCAGGCTGCCGAGAACCAGCGAGATCGGCGTGTTGGCCAGACGCCCGCCGCTGGAGATTTCGCCCATCAGTGCGGCGATACCGGCGCCGATGATGATCCCGCCCTTCATCGAGTTGGGCACAATGCGCACCATCACGCTGCCGAGCCGGGTGATGCCGAGAATCAGGAAGATCAGAAAGACCAGAAACTGCAACGCGAACAGCGCCTGGATCGCTTCCGGGCCGGGCTCGAAATCACCGAGAAACAGCAGTACCACCGGGATCGCCGGGGTAATCCAGCCTGGCACCATGGGCACCCCAAGCAGAGCTGGCAGCATGAAACCTATGCCGCACACCACCACATAGGCCAGCGCCACGTCGTAGGGCAGGCCGAGGAATTTTTCCAGCAGCGGAATCATGCCCAGGCTGACCACGAACATGATCAGCGCCTGGAGCATTTCGGCGGTTTCCCAGCGGTAATGAATGAAGGGCAGACGGATCTTGAACGGACCGCAGGGCCAATAGGGTTGCTCGGCGCCGTCGGCGCGCTTGAACATTTGCATGATAAGCCTCCGTCGGCCGGAACGGGTCCGGCCGCTTGTTGTTGTTGTGAAACGGGTTGTGCGCTGTGATTGGCGTCGGGCTCAGAGCTGTTTGGCCCAGTCGCGCAGCACGAATTTCTGGATCTTGCCGGTCGAGGTCTTGGGCAGTTCTGTAAACACTACGGTCTTGGGCACCTTGAAGCCGGCCAGGTGTTCGCGGCAGAACTGCATGATGTCCTCGGCACTGGCCTGCTGACTGCCCTTGAGGGCGATAAAGGCGCAGGGTGTTTCGCCCCATTTCTCGTCCGGGCGAGCGACTACTGCGGCTTCGAGTATTGCCGGGTGCTTGTACAGGGTGTCTTCAACTTCGATGGTGGAGATGTTCTCGCCACCGGAGATGATGATGTCCTTGAGCCGGTCGCGAATTTCCACATAGCCGTTGGGGTGGCAGACCGCCAGATCACCGGTGTGGAACCAGCCGCCTTCAAAGGCTTCGGCGGTGGCTTCGGGGTTTTTCAGATAGCCTTTCATCACGGTATTGCCGCGCATGAAAATCTCGCCGATGGTTTCGCCGTCGCGCGGCACCGGCTGCAGGGTCTGGGGATCGGCCACCATCACCCCTTCCAGGGTCGGGTAGCGCACGCCCTGACGCGACTTGAGTCGGGCCCGCTCGTCCAGTGGCAGCTCGTTCCACTCTTCATGCCAGGCGCAAACGGTGACCGGGCCATAGACCTCAGTCAGGCCGTATACGTGGGTCACTTCGATACCCATGGCCTCGACTGAGCCGATCACCTTGGCCGGCGGCGCGGCGCCGGCGACCATCGCCTTGACCTGATGGTCGATGGCGGCCTTGGCCGATTCCGGCATGTTGGCCAGGGCATTGAGGACGATGGGCGCGCCGCACAGGTGCGTGACCTGATGCTCATCTATCAGGTTGAGAATCTTCTGGGGGTCGACCCGGCGCAGACAGACATGTACGCCGGCCAGGGCGGTGACGGTCCAGGGGTAGCACCAGCCGTTGCAGTGGAACATCGGCAGGGTCCACAGGTATACCGGGTGCTGGCCCATGCCCCAGGTCATCTGGTTGCCCAGCGCATTGAGGTAGGCGCCGCGGTGGTGGTAGACCACGCCCTTGGGGTTGCCGGTGGTGCCGGAGGTGTAGTTCAGCGAGATCGCCTGCCATTCGTCACTGGGCCAGTGCCAGGCGAACTCGGGATCGCCCTCGGCAAGAAAGGCTTCATAATCAAGGTCGCTGACCGCTTCGCCTTCACCGTATTCCGGATCATCGACGTCAATGACCAGAATCGGTCGGTTGATGAGCTGCAGGGCTTCACGGATGACCACATGGAATTCTCGGTCGGTGATCAGTGCCCTGGCTTCGCCATGGTTGAGCATGAAGGCGATGGCTTCGGCATCCAGGCGCACGTTGAGGGTATTGAGGACCGCACCGATCATGGGGATGCCGAAATGGGCTTCAAGCATGGCCGGAATGTTCGGCAGCATGACGGCTACGGTGTCGCCGGCACCAATGCCACGACCCTGTAGCGCCGAAGCCAGCCGTCGGCAGCGCTGATAGGTTTCCTCCCAATCGCGGCGGATTGCGCCATGGATCACGGCAGGGTAATGCGGGTAGACGCTGGCGGTCCGCTCGATGAAACTCAGTGGGCTCAGAGCGATATGGTTGACCGGGGCCTGGGACAGACCTTCCTGAAAAATCGACATGGCAACACCTGGGCTGGTTATTTGTTGGCTCTTGTAGTGACAGGTCCGGATCTGGCTACCAGACTTTCACGATGGGATTTATAGTTTATTTCTGTGATATATGGAAGATAATCTAAAGTATTATAGTATTTTTACTATAAGGAATTTGAGTGAAGACACAGCTCAGCACATTGCGCCGGGCGGCCAGGCAGCTGCTCGACAGTGACCCGCAGCCCAGTCTGCTGATTACCGATGCGTGCACCGACGAGGGCAATCCGGCGTTGCAGCAGTTGTTGGCTAGTGGACCCGGGTTGTCGGACTGGTTACCGGCCAATCATGAGGCCCTGGTCGGAGCCTGTCGCCGCCAGCAGCGCTGCATCGACGAGGTGGAAGCCCATGTTGGGGAGCGTTATCTGCTCTGGAGCTATATCCCCCAGCCGGCGCTGGCGGCCGTGCTGGTACGTGGCCGGGATGCGACCGAGAGCCTGCGCCTGCAGCATGAAGCTACCGTAGCTCATCGGCTATATCGATTGATTGTCGAGAACACCACCGATCTGATTTCCCGCCATACCCCGGATGGAGTGTTTCTCGACGCCTCGCCAGCTGCTCGTACGTTGCTCGGTTACTCGCCCGAGCAACTGCGTGGCAGTTCGATTCAAAACCTCTACCATCCGCAAGACAGTGCCCAATTGGGTGAGCGTTACCGGCGTGCTCTGGAGCAGGACGGCTACCTGACAGTGACTTACCGGATCCGGCATAACGATGGTCACTATCTCTGGTTCGAGACTGCCAGCCGGGCCATCCGTGAAACCTACACCGGCAGCGTGGTCGAGGTCATCAGCGTATCGCGGGATATCACTGCGCGAATCCATAGCGAGGAAAGCAACCGTCGGCTGCAGGATGAGCTGGCCCACGCCGCCCGGCTGGCGACCCTGGGCGAGCTGGCCTCGGGAATTGCCCATGAGCTGAACCAGCCACTGGCAGCGATTCTCAACTATGCCAGTGCCAGTCAGCGTTACCTGAGCGGCGCGCACCAAGGGCAGGTAGGGCTGGAGAAGGTCGAACAGGGGCTGGCCCGGATCAGTGAGCAGGCCGAGCATGCGGCGGCGGTAATTCGCCGGCTGCGCGGCTTTCTGCGCAAGGGCCAGCGCCGATTGCAACGGCTCGCGCCGGCACAGTTGTTGCGTGAGGCGGTCAATCTCTGTGCCTGGGAGGCCGTCCAGCATCAGATCAGCGTGGTCGAGCAGTTCGCTGCTGAGGTGCCACTGGTTCAGGTCGATCCAATCCTGTTGCAGCAGGTGCTGCTGAATCTGCTGCGCAACGCTATCGAGGCCAATCGTGAACGCCATCCGCAAGCGTCCTCACAGATCACCCTGCAACTCGACAGTGCTGCCGGGCTGGTACATATACGGGTGATCGATCAGGGGCCGGGCTTGTCCGAGGACGAGCGCAGCAAGATGTTCACCCCGTTCTATACCAGCAAGCCGGATGGTTTGGGCTTGGGCCTGTCGATGAGTCAGGGTATCGTTGAAGGCTTTGGTGGTGGGCTTGAAGCACTGCCGGTTGACGATGGTGGGTTATGCCTGCATTGCTGGTTGCCGGTTGGCGCCAGTGTCGATTAGGCTGCCAGCCCTGATTTTGCGAACAACAAAAGGAGCGCGCATGCCCGAGATGTCCCAGCAACTGGTTTATGTTGTCGATGATGACCAGGGCATGCTCGACTCCACCGTCTGGCTGTTTGACTCGGTCGGACTTAAGGCGCTGCCGTTCACCAATGGTCAGGCCTTTCTTGATGCCTGTGATCCAATGGCATCGGCCTGTGTTCTGCTGGATATCCGCATGCCGGGCATGGGTGGGCTGGCGGTGCAGGAGGCGATGCGTGAGCGTGGCCTCGAGTTGCCGGTCATTTTCGTTAGCGCTCACGCCGATGTGCCGATTGTGGTCCGGGCCTTTCGCGGTGGTGCGGTCGACTTTATCGAAAAGCCCTACAACGAACAGTTGCTGCTCGACAGCGTCCAGCGAGCGCTCAACCGTCAACCGGTAATCGCCACCAACCAGCGGGCCCGGCATGAGGTCCAGGCCCGGCTCGATAGCCTGACCCCGCGTGAAAGAGACATTTTGCTGCCGTTGGTGCAGGGTTACAGCAATCGGGAAATCGCTGAGCAGCTGCATGTCAGCGTCAAGACCGTGGATCTGTATCGTGCGCGGGTGATGAAGCGCATGCAGGCCGACAGTCTGCCGGCGCTGGTAGGTATGGCGATCGGCGCCGGGCTGGTCGAACCATTCAGTTTGCAGCCGCGCTGAAGGCGCGGTTGAGCCTTTGATAGCGTTCTTCTGAGCATAAAAAAAACCGCTGATTGGCTTGCGCCGATCAGCGGTTTTGTAAACTGGTTGCGGGGGCGTGATTTGTCCGTTGGAGATCCGGATCCTGTAAGTAGCACCACTGAGGGTGAAAAAGGCCGCGAGATGCGGCCTTTTTTGTGTGTGCGAGGGAGTGAAGAAGAACATGGCTTTGTGCATGGAGAGAGCCAAAATCCGCCCGCCGGGGCTGGGTTTCCGTTTTTTCAGGGCGCGATCGGAAAACGGTAATATTGGTGCAAGGTGAAAAAAAACTTCATCTGAAAGGCTCTGGAATGCAGGTTTCAGAGGTATTAATAGATGGTAATTTTTAGGTGCAAAAACGGTAATCTACTTACCCTTGAGCATGGTGATATCTCATAAACATCAATTCCTTTAAAAACAACAACATAACCTCTCGGGATACTTTCTCTAACCTAAAAATACCCTACAAGGGTTAGTGTTTTTATTTTTTAAAATCAATGGGTTACTGTTTTTTGATGCGGAGGGTGAACCAATATAACCCCGTTCCGATGGCGTCCTGAAAATTAGCGGGCGATGCTTCGAGGTTCTGTGAATGCCTGGCTGAGTTTTCAGCGCATGATTCTGCATAAAGCGACACTGTGGCTGGTCTGTAATGGGTGCCAGTGCTGCTGGCGTTTTCGTACAGAGCATGCCTGCATATTTTTCGACACATTTAGACCGGAGGCGGGGAGGGGGGAAGACGGCGCGCGCCTGGGTGTGCTCCGCTTGGATGACTTGGTTGTTGGTTGGCGATAGGCTCTATGGTTCGGGACGGTAAAGAAGGGAGAGGCAGGATGTTGAAACGTTTGATCAGGTGGCTATGGGAGCCGAAGCTTGTTTATCTGACACTGTTATGGGTCATTATCGTTCTTTTCGGGCTTTTCATGATGAATTATCAGGAGCCTATAATTAGGGTTGGAGGCTTGTTGTTCCAGCTGTCTGGGCTGGCAACAGTTATTTGGGGGATCAAAAAAACACGTGATCAGTTTGGTCATCCTGCTGTTCTTGCTGGTATCCGCAGTTGGTTCAAAAGGTGTCCGCTTTGCAACCGACCTAATATGGGTAGGGCTGAAGGGCTCATGTCTTCCGGTTTAGTTGGTAATGGATCAATGTACTCCCCATTCATTCCTACAGATCGCGAAAATTTAGACGAATGGATGGCCAGCGTTGAAAAAGGTCTAGAAAACATTCACAGCAGAATAAGCAGTGTTGAATCTGACTATCACTCGACCACTTCAAAGCTAGAGGCTGGGATTAAGGCGGAAGCTGGTGCGCGTGATAATCTGCGTAGTGAAATGAAGCACATTATCGAGGAGTCTAGTACTGGCGGCCTGCACATTACGTTTATCGGGACTGTTTGGCTTTTCTTCGGTGTCGTTCTTGCTACTCTTGCGCCAGAGATATCGGCTTTATTGGGATAGCTATTTTGAGGGCTGCATTTGCAGCCCTGTGTTAGATGTCAAGGTTTGCTTATCGGTAACGCATAGCTATCGAACCTGACCACCTCTTCCCCCATCCACTCATTGAGCTGCTGGAACATACGCTGCAGCGGGGCCAATTCGTTGATGGCGTAGACCTCGGCGGCCTGGGTGATGGAACCGAAACCGCCAGCGTTGCTGGGGACGATACCCATCAGCTGTGGCGGGATCCGGTGGGCGGCCAACAGGTCGTCGCGGCTGACGTTTTTGATGTTGAAGAAGTCGTCTTTGGCGGCGACCTCGCTGACCGGTATCAACTGCAGGCCATCCTTCTTGCCGCCGGGCGCATAGATGAACAGGTTGCGGAAATTGCCCGGACCCTTGGCGTTCTTCATGGCCTCCTGCAGGGCGTCGATGTCTTCCTCATTCTGACCGGGATCGGTCATATACAGGATGAAACCGGCGTGGCTGCCATTGTTGTAGTACTTGCGCCGGAACAGGGTCGCTGACTCGTTGAGCCAGGCGCTCTGCAAGGCGCCCAGGTACTGGGGCAGACCATAGACTTCCTGGTTGATGTCCGGCTCCAGCAAGTGGAACACAGTGCCGGGGTCAAATGCGTGTTCCTCCTTCCAGTTCAGCACCTGAAAATAACTGTCCAGGTCGGCACCTCGCCGCACGTACTTTGCCAATACCGGTTTGAGCTGGAGCGACCGGCGCAGCATGGAGTCGTGGCGCTCCAGATAGCCGTTGCCGAAGGTGAGAAAGTCCAGGGCCCAACGACCAAAGGCTTCACGTGATAGCAACCGGTGTGGCACAAAGGTGGAGACCAGCAGATTGCGCTTGAAGAAGATGGCCGAGGCATGGTGCGTACCTGCGCGGAAGGACTTGGCCAGCCCAGGGAAGCTGATCGGTGGTTCATACCAGCGGCCATTCATCCAGCATTCCAGATAGTCGAGCAGGTCACGGCCCTGCAGCACAGGTTCAGGTGCACCGAAGGTGAAGTGCAGGCGATCCCCCTGGGTTTGGCTGGCAGTGTGCTGGGTGGACGGTGGTTGGCGGCGTTTCTTCATTGGGTGGGTCTCCGTCAGTCAGGCAGGACGATACGGCCGGTGTTGCGGCCGGTCTGTCCTTCCAGAGGTTCGTTGTGGATCGCGTGGAACAGTGCCCAGGCAAGATCAGCATGGCCGGTTTCATCATTGCGGCCTGCGGTGTAGGTGTACTGGCGCCCGCTAGCCGTTGTGGTCTTGCGAATCGCCATCAATGCCTGGGCGAGATCGGTCCAGCCAGCATCGAACTCGAGCCGGCCCTTGTTGATCACGTCATAGGCTTTCAGCACTAACCGGGTCTTTACTTCCGGTGAGTAGCTGAAGGTGGTGAGGCTGGGGAAGAACTGCTTGACCAACTGTGCCACGCCGCTGCCCATACCGGTCATGTCGATACCGATGTATGTCACCCAGTAGCGTTTGGTGACCGCCCGGATCGCCTCGGCCTGGGCGGCAAAGTCCATGCCGCGGAACTGATGGCGCTCCAGGACTCGGAATTTGCCTCCAGGCAATGCCGGTGGTGCAACGACGATGAGGCCGGCGCTGTCTCCCGTTTCTGCCGGGTCATATCCGACCCATACCTGCTTGTCACCGAAGGGGCGAGCGGCGTGAGGTCGATAGTCCTCGGCCCAGACATCCCAGGTGTCGACCATGCATGGTTGCAGCATGGCCAGCGGGAAGATGCTTGCGCCATCGTCTACGAACTGGCACATGAGCAGGTTCTCGAAGGCCTCGGCGCTGTATTCCATGCGCAGCTCTTCGATATCGAACAGGTTGCAGCCACCGGCCTCGGCATCAAGGATGGTGACGATTTGTCGCCAGATCCGGTCTTCACAGAGCCTGCCACCCTGCAGTGATCCATGGCTGACATCGATCTGCACCCTGTCTTTTTTGGCGCGCCGACGATTGAAGCGTTCACCGGTCCAGAAGGTGTAGGCCTCATGAGCCATTGAGCTGGGTGTCGAAAAATATGTCTTGCGGTATTGCTTCTGCATCGCCATGCCCGAGGCGACTTTGTTCAGCTCTTCAAACCGGAATGTCCAGAAAAATTCATCGAAGTAGAAGTTACCGTGGTAGCCCTGGGCAGTACGGGCGTTGGTGCCCAGGAAATAGATATGCGCCCCGTTGGGCAGCACGATTGGGTCACCACTCAGTTCCAGGCCGCAGGCCTCCCTGGCGAACTGCACGATGTACTGCTTGAACAGATGCGCCTGACTCTTCGAGGCTGACAGGAAGATCTGGTTGCGCCCGGTCTCAATCGCGTCAACAAGGGCCTCACGTGCAAAGTAAAAGGTCGCGCCGATCTGTCTGCTTTTGAGGATTGCCCGGGTTCGCTGGTTGCGAGCCATGAACCAGTCGTGCTGATACTGAAACAGCGAGTCCCGGAAGGCCTCAAGCAACTGCTCGGCTTGCTCGTCGCTGTATTCGTTGCGCGGTTTTCGCTTGCGATCGGCCGTATTGCGATTGGCGATTTTCGGGTTCAGGTCGGTTTCGCTGCCGCCACCCTGGTAACGCTGGATCCGCGCCTGGCGCTCGAGTTGGCGGTGCAGCAAGTCAATCTCTTTGAAGTCGCCCCCGGACTTGCCCTCCTTGAGAATCAGTTGTACAAGTCGGGCCTCGAGGGCGCCGCCGATCCGCTCGATTGTATCGGCGCGGTCCCAGTCATCGCGCTTTTTCCAGCTGTGCACCGTGGGCTCCTTCTCCCCAAGGTATTCAGCAATTTGCGTGATGCGCCAACCCTGCCAATAGAGAAATTTCCCCAGGCGGCGGTTGTCCATGCTCATGTCGGCCAATGCAGTGTTCATGCCGGCAATGTTGCGGTTCGTCGCTGCTCCTGACCTGCCGCTGCCCCTGTATTCGCTTGCCCTACAAATCCCCCGCGTTGCTGCACGCGCGCCCGCTGCCGACCATGGCCCTCATCACGTGCAGAGCTGCACAGCATTGTCATCAAGGGAAGCCGAACATGCCGAAGTTCAAATCGAAGTGGGTCCGCGTAGCGGTTGAAGGGATGACCACCGACGGTCGCCAGATTGAGCGCAGCTGGATCGAGGAGATGGCCGAAACCTACGACCGCAGCAAATACGGCGCGCGGGTCTGGCTTGAGCACTATCGTGGCGTGCTGCCTGACAGCCCGTTCAAAGCCTATGGCGACGTGCTCGCTGCCAAGGCTGAAGAGATCGACATGGACGGCAAGAAGAAGTTGGCGCTGTTCGTCCAGCTGGATCCGACTGACGATCTGGTCTCAATGAACAAGGCCAAGCAGAAAATCTTTACCAGCATCGAAGTGCGCGAGAAGTTTGCTGACAGCGGCAAGGCCTACTTGATGGGGCTGGCAGTCACCGACACCCCCGCCAGTCTGGGTACCGAGGTACTGCAGTTCAGCGCAAAGAATCCCGCGGCCAGTCCCTTCATTGGGCGCAAGGAACATCCGGACAACCTGTTCTCGGAGGCCCTGGAAGCGGAACTTGAATTCGAGGAAGTCGATGACAACCCGGGCAAGCTGCAGAAGCTCTTCACCCGGGTTAACGACTTGCTCAAATCGGGCAAGGACAAGTCAGTCAAGGATGACGCCACCTTCGCGGACATCCATGCCGCCGTTGAAGCCCTGGCAGGTCACTGTGCCGAATCTGCCCAGAGCTTCAGCCAGCTGCAGAACGAGGTCGCTGACCTGAAGGAGCAACTGCAGCCTGCAGCAGACCTGCGTAACGAGTTCAATGAACTCAAGCAGCAGCTTGAGAACACCCCCAACCAGCACCACCGCCAGCGCCCCCCGGCCACCGGTGGCGACGGGCAGATCGTCACCGACTGCTGATCAGGACAGGCCAAACCGACACGGAGTAACACCATGCGCAATGACACCCGAAAACTCTTTGAAGCCTACTGCGCCGCGCTGGCCCAGTTGAATGGCGTGGATCCGGGCACCCGCTCGTTTACCGTCGAACCGAGCGTGCAACAGACCCTGGAAACCCGCATGCAGGAGTCCAGCGCCTTCCTCGGTAGCATCAACATGATTGGCGTATCCCAGCAGGCCGGTGAGAAGATCGGCCTGGGTATTGGCGGGCCGATCGCCGGCACCACCGACACCAACACCGCCGATCGTCAAACCAGCGACCCGACCAACTTCGACAAGCACGGCTACTTCTGCAGCCAGACCAACTTCGACACCCATCTGCGGTACACGAAGCTGGACGCTTGGCGCCACTTCCCGGACTTCCAGACCCGGATCCGCGACCTGATCCTGCGCCGCCAGGCACTTGATCGCATCATGATTGGCTTCAACGGGGTTAGCCGCGCAGCCACCTCCGACAAGGTAGCCAATCCCATGCTGCAGGATGTCAACGTCGGCTGGCTGCAAAAGTACCGCCAGCATGCACCCTCAAGGGTAATGGCCGAGGTAGTCGAAAGCAGTGGCCAGGTTACTTACGGCGAGGGCGGTGATTATGCCAACCTCGATGCACTGGTCTACGACGCCATCAACAACCTGATCGAACCCTGGTACCAGGAAGATACCGAGCTGGTGGCGATCTGCGGCCGCGCGCTGTTGCATGACAAATACTTCCCGCTGGTGAATCAGGAGCAGCCCGCGAGCGAGAAGCTGGCCACCGACATCATCATCAGCCAGAAGCGTATCGGCGGACTACCGGCTGTTCGGGTGCCTTACTTCCCGGCTACCGCCGTGATGGTCACTCGCCTGGATAACCTGTCCATCTACTGGCAGGAAGGCACCCGTCGGCGCACCGTCACCGACAATGCCAAGCGCGATCGGGTTGAGAACTACGAGAGCGACAACGAAGCCTACGTGGTTGAGGACTACGGTTGTGGCTGCATGGTCGAGAACATCACTCCAGCCCCTGTGAACCCCTGATAACGGGTTGAGCCAGAGCTTGCTGCCGGCATCCCCGGCAGCCTTTTTATTCAAGGAGCAGAATCATGAACCGCAATCTGTCACCTGCTGCCCGGCATATGGCCCGCGTAGCGGCCAAGCAGGCCGCCGTCATTGCCCTGGAAGAGCAGGGCAGTATGGCCAACGCTACTGTGTACGAGCAGTTCCTGGCCAAGTTGCAGCAGGATCACCTGCGTCTGAAACAGATCCAGTCCGACCAAGGCAAGGCCGAACTCAAGCGGCAACTGCTGCCCGAGTATGAGGATTACATCAAAGGCGTGTTGGAGAGTGGGGCAGGGGTTCAGGATGACGTCATTGCCACCTTGATGGTATGGGCTATTGATGCCGAACGGTACTCCGACCTTGCCATCCCCATGGCTACCTACGTGTTGGCGGCTGGCCTCAAGTTGCCCGATCGTTTTGCCCGTACCCCAGCGACGTTGATCGCCGAAGAAATAGCCAGCGCAGCCCTGGAGCGTTTGAAAACGGGCAACAGCTTTGATGTTGAAACCCTGATTTCCACCCGGGTAATCACCCTGGAACATGACATGCCTGACCAGGTGCGGGCCAAGCTCGAATTGGCCTTGGGCAAAGCCATCCTGAAGGCCAGCGACGAAGTTGAGTTCAATGTCGAAGCCCTCAAGCTTGCTCGCGAGTATCTGGCCCGCGCCATCGAACTGCACAGCCACTGTGGCGGCAAAAAGGATCTGGGAAAGGTCGACCGCCTGCTGAAAAAACACGCCGATACAGTCGGCTAACCGAGCGTCCCCCCGACGCCCGCCGGCGCGGGGTGCTTGACCAGGGTTTACTCCTTTTCCCAGTCCAGCACCCCGCCCACCGGCGACCTGGGAAAACACCATGAGCGCATTTATCGCCACAGGCAACACCGAACCGTTCCAGCTCAGCAACGATGGCTGGTTTCCGGACATTGATGCCAATGCCGCACGCGACACGCTGCGACTCGATGGCAGCGTCACCGACACCAGACTGGAAGCCGCCCTGGTCAACGCCATGCTCAGCGTTAACGATGACCTGAGCCACTTCAAAGCCCAGCACCTGGAGCAGTACTCCGGCCTTGCCGCGATCCCAGGCCCTGAGATCAATGGTCAGAGCCGGCTGGTGGTGCTCTACACCCGTGCAGTGATCTGCAGTGCTGGAGCCGAACTGGTCGAGCGCTACCGCAGCTACGACACCAGCACCGATGGTGACAAAAACGCCGACAAGCTTACGCCGACTATTGACGAACTGCGCCGTGACGCCCGCTGGGCAGTTCGCGATCTGCTTGGCAAGGTTCGCTCAACCGTGGTGCTGATCTGATGGATCAGGTTCGCGCCCTGCAGAACGACACCGTCGATGCCATTTGCTGGCGGTACTACGGCCGCACAGCCGGAGTGACTGAGGCAGTGCTTGAGGCCAACCCCGGCCTGGCCGACCAGGGAGCGGTATTGCCCATGGGGTACCTGGTCACATTGCCGGATCAGCCCAGGCAAGCAGAGCAGCAAGCAATCAATCTTTGGGACTAGGAGGCCATGATGGCTGAACCAACCAGCAGTACAGCCCTAGCAGTTACCGCAACCGCCGGTGTAGGCATTGCAGCCATGCTGCCCTGGATCGATGCCAATGCCCTGATGGGGGCCGTATTGGGCGCAGCCCTGGTTGCGTACACGAAAAAGGAGCTCAAGCCCTGGCAGCGCTTTGCAGCGCTCATGTTCTCGGCACTAGTTGGGTATCTGATGAGCGGCGAGGTGGTTGCACAGACCCCGCTCACTGAGTCGGGAACCGGGGGATTCCTGGGCGCAATCATTATCGTCCCGTTGGCCCTGAAGCTGATGCTACAGGTAGACCGTCTCGACCTTAATGCCATTCTCGCCGCCATCAAGCGCGGTACCGGAGGCTGACATGCACTGGCTTGTGACAACGCTCCCCGTGATAACCATCCTGGCTTACCTTGCTGCCGCCCTACGGCTGTTGTGCTTCAACCGCCACGGCTATCGCTACCGCCGCGGCGTGTCATTGCTGGCCAGCGCTCTGATCGGCGTCTTGCTCTGTTCTGCACTGGATCTGGTGCTGCACCCCGCGCCCGTAACCATCTGGCAAGCGCTGTTGGCACTGCTGATCAGCGTGCTGGTGTTCCGGTCGCGCGGCAATCTGGCTCACCTTCTGAGGACACAACCATGACCCAAATACTTCGCCTTGGCGACAAAGGCCACCCGGTACGCGACCTGCAGGCAGCACTCAATCGCAGTGGCAGCAATCTGCTGCTGGACGGCGACTTTGGCCCCCTCACTGAAAGAGCCGTTAAAGACTTCCAGCGCAAAGCCAAGCTGGTGGTTGATGGCGTCGCCGGCCCCAAAACAATGGCCGCCTTGGCGGGCGGGGATTGCGCGGTGCTGCTGAAGGAACAAGATCTGGTGCGTGCAGCCGAACAGCTTGGCATCGAGCTGGCGGTGATCAAGGCTGTCAATGAAGTCGAAAGTCGCGGCTCTGGTTTCTTCGCCCCCGGCAAACCCGCCATTCTGTTCGAACGTCACATCATGCACCGTCAGTTGAGCCAGGCGGGGCCGGAGGATGACCGCGAGCTGATCGTCCAGCAAATCAGCGAGTTGGTGGCCGTGCACCCTGATCTGGTCAACTCCAGGCCGGGAGGCTATGTGGGTGGGCTGGGAGAGTACCCCCGGCTGGCCCGCGCCAAGATGATCGATGCCAATGCTGCTGTGGAATCCACCAGTTGGGGGTTGTTCCAAATCATGGGGTTCCACTGGCGGTTGCTGGGTTACACCAGTGCGGATAACTTCGAGCAGGCCATGCGTTCAGGCGAAGCTGCACAACTGGAAGCCTTCGTGCGCTTCATTCAGGCCGATAGCGCCATGCACAAAGCACTGAAAAACCGCAAGTGGGCTGACTTTGCCCGCCGCTACAACGGCCCGGGGTTCGCTCGGAACCTGTACGACATCAAGCTAGCCCGCGCCTACGAGCGCTATGCCGAAACCCAGGAGGCTGCAGCTTGACGACCCTGCGCCAGATCCTCTATGGCCTCTGCCTGTTAACAGCATTGGCCCTGTTGTTCTGGGGCCAGCACCAGCGCCTGCTGTCAGAGCGTGCGACCAAGCTACTGGCCCATGAGCGGGCTGAGCGCGCCCAGGAACGTGTCAGTAGCCAAGAAGCGGTCATTAGTGAGCTGCAGGAGAATATCCAGGCTGAACGCGCTGCCCAGATGCGCCTGCGCAGTCAGCAGGAGAATATCCGTCGAGCCCTTCACCAACGTGAGCAACAGATTGAGGTCCTGAAGAATGAGAACCAGCAACTACAGGCTTGGGCCGGTGTACCTCTGCCTGCTGCTGCTCGCCGGCTGCGCGAGCGCCCCACAATCAGCAGCGCCGCAGATTATCAGGCTTGGCTGTCCGGCAGTCGTGCCTTGCAGCTTGCCAGCGACCAGCCCCCACAACAACAGTGACCTGTTGACTGATATTGATCGCATTGAGGCTGCATGGGCTGAATGCGCTGCCCAGGTCGATACCATCTACCACTACCAGGTGAGCCATGAACAAACCCGAATCGCTTCGCCAACACCTGATGCAGGCCGTTCCGGAACTACGCAAAAACCCTGACCGGCTCCATGTGTTCATTGACGAAGGCACAATGCGCAGCACAGCAGCGCCAGGCCTGTCCTTCGAGTACGCCTACACCCTGAACCTCATTTTCACCGATTATTCCGGCCACCCGGATGCCATTGCTGTGCCCCTGTTCGCCTGGCTCCTGGTCCACCAGCGCGAGTTGATGGAAAACCTGGACAAGGCCAAGGACTCGGTCAAGTTTGAGGCCGACCTACTCGACAACAAAAAAGTGGACCTCTCCATAACCCTGCCGCTGACAGAGCGCGTCATCGTCAAGCGCCTTACCAATGGAACCCTGACGGTTGATCATCCTCCGGAGCCGCAACTGGACGAGTCTTATGATGCCGAGCACTGGCAGCTCTTTGGCAATGATGAACTGCTGGCCGAGTGGGACAACCCCAGCCCATGAGCGGAGATCTGAAAGCCCTGGAAGACTGGGCCGGCGGACTGCTGGCCAGGCTTGAACCCAAGGCCAGAAGACAACTGAATCAGCAAATTGCACGCGACCTGCGCCGCAGCCAGCAACAACGCATAGCAGCACAGCGCAACCCGGATGGCAGCGCTTACACTCCCAGAAAACCTCGGTTGCGCGACAAAAGCGGCCGAGTCAAACGCAAGATGTTCACCCGGCTTAAACAGTCGAAACACCTCAAGCTGCAAACCGACGCTAACAGCATCGGCCTGGCCTTTCTTGCACGCACCGCCCGGTTGGCCCGGGTTCACCAATATGGCTTGCGTGACCGCCCGGGCCGCAATGCACCCCAGGTGCAGTACAGCCGCCGTGAGTTGTTGGGTTTCAGTCCGCAGGATCTGGATCTGATTCGCGATAAATTGCTCGCCCACCTGGCCGGCGCAACCCTGTAAGCGGCTAGCTTACAAAGCCCCAGTCATGCTCCTGCGCGCGTAACGCGCCACCATGCGTGCATGGACCCGATCGCAGACCTTCGCCGCCGCCTCGATAACATGATCCGCCCTGGCACTGTTCAGGCGGTTGATCATGCGCATGCTCGCTGTCGGGTGAAATCCGGCAACTTGTTAAGCCAATGGTTGCCCTGGTTCAGCCGCCGGGCTGGCAACGTGCGCGACTGGGAGCCGCCTACCGAAGGGGAGCAGTGCATCATCATCAGCCCCAGCGGTGAACTCGGTGCCGGGCTCGTCTTGGTCGGGCTCAACTCCGACAGTTTTCCAGCCCCCAGCAGCAACCAGAATCTGGACAGCCGCACCTATGGCGACGGCACCTGGATGGGCTACGACATGGGCAGCAAGGAAATGACCGTCATCATGACTGCTGGCGGCAAACAGATCCTCCATATCCCCGCCGGCATCGAGATCCAGGGCAACGTCAGCATCACCGGTACTGTCACCGTCAGCCAGGACGTCACCGCCAACGGCATCAGCCTGGTCAGCCATCGCCATGGTGGAGTCAGTGGTGGCAACAGCACCACAGGAGAACCGCAATGATCGGCATGCACCGGGATACTGGTCGCAGCATCAGCGGATCTGAGCACTTGCGCCAGAGCCTTTCAGACATTTTGACCACACCCCTTGGCTCGCGCGTCATGCGTCGTGAATACGGATCATTGCTGCCTGAGCTGATTGATCAGCCGCAAAATCCGGCAACCCTGGTGCGCTTGTATGCTGCGACAGCAGTGGCGGTGATGCGTTGGGAGCCACGGTTCAGGCTGTCACGAGTTGAGTACTCCATTACAGGCAGTCAGGGGCTTCTTGACCTTGAGGGCGAAGTGGTTTCAAACGGCAGCGGGCTGAACCTTCGTGTAGCCCTTCAACTTGGGGGTGTTTCATGAACGCTTTCACCCCGATCGACCTGGCCCGGTTACCAGCCCCGAACATTGTCGAGATCCTGGATTACGAATCGATCCTTGCAGAACGTAAGGCCTATGCTGTCAGCCTTTGGCCGGTGGATCAGCAACTTGAGATCGCAGCAACTCTAGAGCTTGAATCCGAGCCTCTGACAAAGCTTCTGCAGGAAAGCGCTTACCGTGAAACCCTTTGGCGACAGCGAGTCAATGAAGCTGCCTTGGCCAATATGCTGGCATTTGCCAAAGGTGCTGACCTGGAGCAGATTGCCGCCCGGTTCAATGTTGGGCGTTTGATTGTAACTCCAGGCCAACCGAATACGGTGCCACCTCAGTCAGCAGTTATGGAGAGTGACGAGAGTCTACGCGAGCGCACCCAAATGGCCCTGGAAGGGCTCAGCACCGCAGGGCCGCGCAACGCCTACATCTTTCATGCCCGCAGTGCTGACGGCCGCGTAGCGGATGCCAGTTGTGACAGCCCAGCCCCAGCCGAGGTAGTCGTCACAGTGCAAAGCGCCCTGGATGACGGCACCGCCGATGCAGAACTGCTCAACGTAGTAGACGCCTACCTGTCAGACGATGACCGGCGCCCAGTGGCAGACCGCCTCACCGTGCAGAGCGCAACGGTCATCCCGTACACAGTCACCGCCGTGCTGTACTTGGAAACCACCGGCCCAGAGGCTGAACCGATCCGCGCTGCTGCAGAACAGCGCCTGGACGCCCTGGTCAACCGTCGCCGCCGGCTGGGCCAGGAGGTTAACCGCTCAGCGCTGGATGCCGCACTGCATATCGAAGGTGTGCGCCGTGTTGAGCTGCCCGGCTGGGCCGATATCATCGCCACCCTGCAGCAAGCCCCGTTCTGTACTGGCTACAGCGTCACCGTAGGGGGCGACTGATGCCCGCCTGCCTGCTGCCCGGTAACGCCACCGAGCTGGAGCGCAACGCCGCCCAGGCACTGGCCCAGATTGAGCGGGTACCCGTACCCCTGCGCGACCTCTGGAACCCGGACACCTGCCCAGTCGAGCTGCTGCCCTATCTGGCCTGGGCCTATTCCGTCGACCGCTGGTCATCGGCCTGGCCAGAACGCGCCAAGCGCGAGGCCATCAAAGCGGCCTACTTCATCCATGCGCACAAGGGCACCATCGGCGCCCTGCGCCGGGTGGTCGAGCCGCTGGGTTATTTGATTGAGGTCCGCGAGTGGTGGGAAGAATCGCCCCCGGCCACCCCCGGCACCTTTCAGTTGCTTATTGGCGTACTTGAAACCGGCATCACCGAAGAAATGTATCAGGAGCTGGTCTGGCTGATCGACGACGCCAAACCGGTAAGCCGCCACATCACAGGCCTGGCCATCGCCCTGGACGTTCACGGCACAGAACACATCGGCATCGCCCTGTCAGATGGCGATGAGCTGGACATCTACCCACCACAACCACGCGACATCGAGGTCAGCGGCACACTGGCCTGGGGGGCGCGTGAGCATGTTATCGACACAATGGATATCTACTCATGACCGACCAGAACTCTCAATTCATGGCCATCCTCACCGCTGTCGGTGAAGCCAAGCAGGCCAATGCCAATGCCCTGGGCATCCCTTGGGTCATCACCCAGATGGGCGTAGGTGACGCCAACGGTACAGACCCCGACCCAAATCGGCTGCAAACCTCTCTCATCAATGAGCGCCGCCGGGCACCGCTCAACCGACTGGACATTGACCCGAACAACGACGCGATCATTATTGCCGAGCAAGTCATCCCCGAGAATGTCGGCGGCTGGTGGATTCGAGAAATTGGCCTCTACGACGAAGACAACGACCTGGTAGCCGTAGCCAACTGTCCGCCGACATTCAAACCTGAACTCAGCCAGGGCAGCGGCCGCACTCAGGTAGTGCGGCTGAACATCCTGGTCAGCAGTACTGAGTACATTCAGCTCAAAATTGACCCCAGCGTAGTGTTGGCGACCCGAGCCTATGCAGACTCGCTAATCGTCAATCACAAAGCAGAAACTGATCCGCACCCGCAATACCAACTGCGCGGAGCTATCACCAGCTTGAGCGCAAACACTCAGCTCAACGCTGATCATGAAGGCCTGATCCTGCTCAGTGCCGCCAGCGGCACCCGCACCTACACACTGCCCGCCGCGACCTCATCCTTGGGCGTCCGCGAGCTGGTTCTCAGGCGCACGGATGCCAGCAGCAACGCTCTGATCATCGCAGCATCAGGTACGGATAAGCTGAGGCTCGATACAACTGCCCAAGCCTCTGGCCAGTCCACCACGGAACTGCTGTTTTCTGGTGACTGGCTGCGTCTGCGTAGTGATGGGGCTGGAAATTGGTGGTGTGTTGGTCAGGCTGAGCTGCCTGGCGGGCTTGCCAATGGACTAATCCAATTCGCTACGGCAGGCAGCCATACGTTTACCGTTCCACCGGTACTACGTAGTGGCCGTCGTATTGCCACCGTCACGGTAACCGGCGGCGGTGCCAGCGGCGGCCATGTTTCCAGTGGCGAAGTCCGCGCGGATGCCGCAGGCGGCTCTGCCGGAGGTACGGCAATCAAACGTCAACCACTCGCCGGCGTCGCATCGGTTGCGGTTACCGTGGGCGCGGGCGGAGCCGGCGTGCTTGATGGTGTCGGAAATCCTGGTGCCTCCAGCAGCTTTGGCAGCTATTTATCGGCCACAGGCGCCCAGGTCGGTGGTGGAACTCCTGGTTTCCCAGGGGTGCCGGGCAACGGTATCGGAGGGGATTTGAACCTATTCGGTTCACCTGGAAATCCGATCACCGTGGTGCTATCGGCTTCGGCACCACTGCAGGTTAGCGGCCATTCCGGCGGTTCTGGTGGCTCTAGTTATTGGGGAGGTGGAGGGCGTGGTGGCTTCAGTATCACCAACAACCCTTACGCGCCTGGCGCAGGCGGGGGCGGTAACGTAAACGGCTCAGGTGTTCCCAGCACACCCGGCCATCCCGGCATTGTTGTAATCCAGTGGTGATAAATATGTGGGCACAAATTCAAGACGGCACCGTGGCCGAAATCACGGCAATCAACCCGACCGGCCGCTTCCATCCGTCTTTAGTGTGGATTGCTTGCAGCAGTGATATCGAACCGGGCTGGACCTATGTAAACGACGAGTTCAGTCCGCCAACGGTAGCGCCTATGAGTGTCGAGGATCTTTGCAACCAGATCGACCACACCGCCGACACCGCCCGCGCCCTTGTCGTAGGCGACCCGCTGCGCGCCGAGGAATACAAAACCGCCCGGGAAGAAGCCCAGGCCTTCGCCGCTGGCGGCTACCAGGGCGACGTACCCCGCGCAGTGGCCGCTTGGGCAATCAACGGTCGCACCGCCCAGCAGGCCGCTGACGAGATCCTGGCCGAGGCCGCAGCGTGGACCGAAGCACTGTATTTCATCCGTGAAACCCGCCTGGCCGCCAAAGAGCAGGTCAGGGAATTGATGGCAGCAGAGCAACCAGAGCAGGCCCAGGCAGCGGCTGAACAAGCCATTGCCGCGATCAATGCCGCCATCGCCGGCGTGGGTAACGCTGCGAACTGACATGAGCTGTGTTCGCCTTCTCTTTACGCGCAATCGCTTACCAGGTAGCTGGGCTATTCGTCTGGCTACGTGGTCCTGCTGGTCGCATGTTGATCTGGTAGACACTGGCCATGATGAGCCCCGACTGGTCGGAGCGGTAGCCCCTAGCGGAGTTGTGACCATGCCTATGGCCGAGCGGTTGAAGAGATCCACTCATGCCGCACTGGTTGAAGTGCCACACCCTGAACCACACAAGGTCCTGCAGGCAGCCTACAGCCAGATCGGCAAGGGCTATGACTGGGCAGGGATTGCCGGCATTGCCCTGCGTCAGCGAGACTGGGAGTCGGGTGACCGCTGGTTCTGTTCCGAGTTGGTCGCTTGGGCCTTCAATGCCAGCGGCAAGCGACTGTTCCGCTGTGAACTGGTTGGCCGGGTGACGCCACAGCATCTGTGGATGCTCGCCAATCCGTACCTCACAAGCTCGCGGCCGCTGGACCTCATGCGGGCCTTATCCCTGTAGCAACGACCGATACAACCCCCGCCGCTCCCAATCCCCGCGCCCACGCGACAGCATGACCCCTGTAGCCATCAACGCATTGCAGGGAGCCAACCATGCCTGACTCATACCATCACGGTGTGCGTGTCATCGAGATTAACGAGGGCACGCGCCCGATTCGCACCATCTCCACGGCCGTGATCGGCATGGTGTGTACCGGCCCCGATGCCGACCCCGAAGTATTCCCGCTCAACCAGCCCGTGCTGCTGACCAACGTCCTGGCAGCCCTTGGTAATGCTGGAACGCTCGGTACCCTAGCGCCGAGTCTGGATGCCATTGCCGATCAAGCCAGCCCGTTCACAGTGGTGGTGCGGGTAGAGCAGGGTGATACCGAGGCAGAAACCACAACCAACATCATCGGCGGCGTTACTGCTGGCCAGTACACCGGCATGAAAGCCCTGCTGGCAGCCAAGTCCAAGCTTGGTGTCACGCCACGTATCCTGGGGGTGCCCGGCCTGGACAACCAGGCGGTTACCGCTGAACTAATCGGTCTGGCCGAGCAACTGCGCGCCTTTGTCTATGCCAGTTGCTGGGAGTGTGAAGACAAGGAAGCCGCCGTCGCCTACCGCGACACGTTCGGTGCCCGCGAACTCATGCTGCTGTGGCCTGACTTTCTCTCCTGGAATACCACCACCAGCCAAGCCGACACTGCATACGCCACCGCCCGGGCGTTGGGCTTGCGCGCCAAGCTCGATCAGCAGGTTGGCTGGCACAAGACCCTTAGCAATATGCCGGTCAACGGCGTCACCGGCATCAACAAGGACGTTTTCTGGGATCTGCAGAACCCCAACACTGATGCCGGATACCTCAATGCAAACGAGGTCACCACACTGGTGCAGCAGGGAGGCTTCCGCTTCTGGGGATCACGCACCTGCAGTGCGGATCCGTTGTTCGCGTTTGAGAATTACACCCGCACGGCGCACGTTATCGCAGACACAATGGCCGAGGCTCATCTGTGGGCAATCGACAAGCCCATGCACCCCTCACTGGTGAAAGACACCATCGAGGGTGTTAACGCCAAGTTCCGCGAGTGGAAGGCCCTGGGCTACCTGATCGACGGCGAATGTTGGTACGACGCCAACCTCAATACCGCCGAAACCCTCAAGGCCGGCAAGCTGCGTCTTGATTACGACTACACCCCGGTACCGCCCCTGGAGGATCTGACCTTCCGCCAGCGCATCACCGATCGCTACCTGCTGGACTTTGCCAGCCGCATCAACGCCTAACCGGAGGGCCACCCCATGGCATTGCCGCGCAAGATCAAGAATATGAACCTGTTCAACGATGGCGAAAGCTACGTTGGCGTTATCAAGACCGTCACCCTCCCGGCGCTGAGCCGCAAAATGGAGGGTTATCGCGGTGGTGGTATGAACGGCCCGGTCAAGGTCGACCACGGCCTGTCAGACGATGGCATCCAGATTGAGTGGGCCACCGGAGGTCTGGTAACCCAAATACTGCGCCAGTACGGCATCACCCGCGCCGATGGTGTGCAGTTGCGCTTCGCCGGCGCCTTCCAGCGTGATGACACCGGCGAGGTCAGCGCCGTAGAAGTTGTGGTGCGTGGCCGACATGAAGAAATCAGCTTCGGGGACTACGAGCCCGGTGAAGATACCGAGCACAGCATCACCACCACCTGCACCTACTACAAGCTCACCATCGACAACGAAGTTCTTGTCGAGATCGACATTCTCAATATGGTCGAGATCGTCGACGGTGTAGACCGCCTGGCCGAGCAGCGCGCGGCTATCGGCCTGTAACCCTGCGCCCGGATTCGGGCGCATAACCCAAAGGAGAAACACCCCATGGCCAAAGCGGCTGAGTACAGCAAACCCATCACGCTCGATGAGCCGATCAAACGCGGGGAAACCAAGATCACTGAGGTCAAACTGCGCAAACCAGCATCAGGCGAGCTGCGTGGGCTCAACCTGGTGAACCTTATGAATGGCGATGTTGATTCACTGATCAAGGTTTTGCCTCGTATCAGCGAGCCCACACTTACCGAACAGGACGTGCAGCAAATGGAGCCCTGCGACTTGGTGCAATTGGGTGACACGGTGGCGGTTTTTTTGCAGCCGAAGGCCGTGCGGGCCCAGGCATCCCAAAGTACATAGAAGACCCCATGGCGGATCTGGCCACGGTGTTTCATTGGCAACCCGAGGCCATGGATGTCCTCAGTATCAGCGAGCTGATGCAATGGCGTGAGCGTGCCAGGGTAAGGAACGGAGCAGATAGTAAACATGGCACGCGATCTTAAACTCCAGGTAGTGCTGCAGGCGTTGGACCGCGCCACCAGGCCCATGCGCTCCGTCATGGGTGGCAGCATTGGCCTGGCCAACTCCCTCAAGCAGACCCGCGACCACCTGCGCGGGTTGCAGAACCAGCAGCGTGACGTCAGCAGCTTTCGCTCCCTCAGCACGGCGACTCAACGTACCGGGGCAGCCCTGCAGGCCAGTCAGGAGCGGGTGCGGCAACTGTCGCGCGAGCTGGGCAACACTCAACACCCCACCAAAGCGCTCAATAGCGAATTCCGTCGTGCAGTGCGTGAGGCTCAGGGCCTCAAGAGCAAACACCAGGAACAGCAACGTGAGCTGCAGGGCTTGCGCAGCCGGCTGAGTGAAGCTGGTATCAGCACCAGAAACCTGGGCGACCATGAACGACGCTTGCGTACTGATATCGCTACCGCGAATCAGGCGTTAGGCAAACAGGAAGCCGCGCTGCGGCGGGTGACGACTCAACAGCAACGATTGGCACGTGCCAGGGAGCAGTATCAGAAAACCCAGCAATTGGCCGGAAGCATGGCCACCACTGGGGCTGCATCTATCGCCGCCGGTAGCGGCATGCTTTATGCGGGTGCCCGCTTCATGGCGCCAGGGCTGGACTTCGACGCCAGCATGTCAAAGGTGCAATCCCTGGCACGGCTTGACCGACACTCCGAAGAATACCGAGCCTTGCGCGCCCAGGCGCGTCAGTTGGGTGCCAGCACCCAATTCACTGCCGGGCAGGCCGCAGATGCCCAGGGTTTTTTGGCCATGGCTGGCTTCAACCCCAACGCGATCATGGCAGCTATGCCAGGCATGCTGGATCTGGCCAAGGCTGGAGATAGCGATCTGGCCCAAACTGCGGATATAGCCTCAAACATCCTCAGTGGGTTTGGCCTGCAAGCCGACAAAATGGGTAACGTCGGCGACGTCCTGGTTGGTACCTTCACCCGCTCCAATACCAATCTGCAGATGCTCGGCGAGACCATGAAGTATGCCGCGCCAGTGGCCGCTGCACTGGGGCAGGATATCGAGACGGTAGCCGCCATGGCCGGCAAACTTGGCGATGCCGGTATCCAGGGCAGCATGGGCGGAACGGCCCTGCGCGCAATCATGAACCGCCTTTCCGCACCGCCCAAAATGGCGGCCAATGCGTTGGATGCGCTAGGCGTGTCGGCCAAAGATGCCATGGGCAATATGCGGCAATTGCCGAATATCCTCGAAGATCTGTATCGCAAGACTGAACACATGGGCAACGCCGAGAGGGCCGGGTATCTCAAGGCAATTGCCGGTGAAGAGGCAGTAAGCGGCCTGACTTACCTGATGAATCAGGCCGGCAGTGGTGAGCTGCAGGGCTTCATCGCTACCCTACGGCAAACCGAAGGCGAGGCCAGCAATACCGCCAAGGTTATGGCCGACAACATGCGCGGGGACTTGGCCGCTCTGGGCAGCGCTTGGCAGGATCTTGGTATCCAGATGATGGAAACTCAGGATGGCCCTTTGCGTGGTTTGGTACAAAGCGTCACTGGCATCATCGGCAAGGTCAAAGCCTGGACTGAAGCCAACCCCGAACTGACCAAAAACTTGGTCATGGCCGCTGGCGCGGTGGCAGGTCTCATGGTTGTATTTGGTGGCCTTACCCTGGTGCTTGCCAGCCTGCTTGGCCCGTTTGCAATGATTCGCTACGGGCTCACTTTCCTTGGTATTAAGGGTGCTGGACTGGTAGGCATCGTCAAGGGGCTGGGCGGAGCGTTCATGTGGCTTGGCAAGGCCGTGCTGTTGCTCGGTCGGGCGCTTATGCTCAACCCCATCGGTCTGGCCATTACCGCTATTGCCGGTGGGGCTTACCTGATTTACCGCAACTGGGACAAGGTTGTGCCGTTCTTCAAGGGCCTCTGGGGCGAGATAAAGGAAGGCTTCAATGGCGGCCTGGTTGGTATCGCCGGACTGATTGTCAACTTCTCGCCGGTCGGATTGTTCTATCGTGCCTTCGCGGCAGTGATGGGCTACTTCGGTATCGAGTTGCCAGCCAAATTCAGCCAGTTCGGCCGGCAGATGTTGGGCGCCTTGCTTAGCCGAAGCTGGGACCGTGTGACACCGTTCTTTTCGGGGGTATGGCGCGAGATCAAAGCTGGGTTCAGCGGTGGTTTGGCCGGCATAGCTGGACTGATAGTGAATTTCTCCCCGCTAGGTTTGTTTTACCGGGCTTTTGCTGGAGTAATGAACTACTTCGGAGTGGACTTGCCTGCTAAGTTCACCGACCTTGGAGGCATGCTCATGTCCGGCCTGGTCAACGGTATTCGTGAAGGGCTGGGCGCAGTCAAGAATGCGATCACTGGCGCCGGTGCCGCTACCATCGGCTGGTTCAAGGACACCCTCGGCATTCGCAGCCCCAGCCGGGTATTCGCCGCCCTGGGCGATGACACCATGGCTGGCCTGCAGGTAGGGCTTGAACGCAGCCAGCGCGGGCCGCTGAGCGCCGTGCTGGATGCTGGTAAAGCCATGGCCCAGGCTGGGGCACTGGCGCTAGGCATTGGTGGGGCAGGGCAAGCGGTCGCTGTTGACAGCCGCCCAGCGCTGGCCGCCACGCAAGCCCCGATCGTTGTCCAGGGCGACACCATTACCATCCAGCTCAGCACCGCACCCGGTACCGACCTCGCGCAGCTGGAACAGATGATCAACCGGGTACTGGATCAGCGCGAACAACAAAAGGCCGTGCGGATCCGCTCGGCACTCTACGACACCAACTGAGGGCAACAGCATGATGATGTCGCTGGGGCTGTTCGTGTTCAGCCTTTCCACCGCCGCCTACCAGGAGTTTCAGCGTCAGACTGCCTGGCGCCACCCCAGCAGCTCCCGGGTTGGTCAGGCACCTGCCCGGCAATTCATTGGCCGTGGAGACGACACTATCAGCTTGTCAGGGCTGATCGTGCCCGAGCTGGCCGGCAGCCGGCTGTCGCTCGACACCCTGCGGCTGATGGCTGACACCGGCAAAGCCTGGCCCCTGGTTGAGGGCAGTGGTCGTATTTACGGCTTGTGGGTGATCGAGAGCCTGAGCGAAACCAGCACCCTGTTTTTTCGCGACGGCACCCCCCGGCGTATCGAGTTCAGCATCACCCTGCAGCGGGTGGATGACAGTCGCATTGAGCTGCTGGGCAATCTGGCGGAAACCTTGGGGAACATCCTGCGATGATAGAGCGCCTGACCCGCCACCCGCGTCCGCTGTATCGCCTGGAAGTCAACGGCGTTGATATCACCCCGCGCCTCAACGGGCGCCTGATCAGCCTGACCCTGACGGATAATCGCGGCCTCGAGTCCGACAGCCTGGATATCACCCTGGCTGACCACGATGGCCTGCTGGCTATACCTCCGCGCCGAGCTGCTGTGCGCCTTTGGCTGGGTTGGCAGGATACCGGGCTGGTGTTCAAGGGCAGCTACACCGTGGATGAAGTTGAACACAGCGGCACACCGGACACGCTGAGTATTCGCGCCCGCAGTGCAGACCTGCGAGCAGGGCTCACCCGCAAGCGTGAACGCAGCTGGCATCAGGTCAGCCTGGCCGACATTGTGCAGACAGTCGCCCAGGCCTACAGCCTTAAGCCCGTGGTGGATCTGCTGCTGGGGAAACTGTCGGTACCGCACCTGGACCAGGCTGATGAATCTGACGCCAACCTGCTCACCCGGCTGGGTGCCGAGCATGACGCGATTGCCAGCGTTAAGGCTGGGCATCTTATTCTGTTGCCGGTTGGCGCGGCCCGCACAGCAAGTGGTTTGGCCTTGCCGCATGTCACACTGACCCGGGCAGATGGCGACAGCCACCGCTGGCTGGAAGCTGACCGTGAGGCCTACACCGGTGTGCGGGCTAACTATCATGACGCTAACAGCGCCCAGCGGCTGGATGCCATCGTCGGCACCGAAGACAACCTCAAGACCCTGCGACACGTCTATGCCGACCAGCACAGTGCCCTGGAGGCGGCGCGCAGCGAATGGCGTCGCCTGCAACGCGGCCAGGCGAGTCTGAACTACAGCCTTGCCCGCGGCCGGCCTGAACTCAGTCCAGAGCAAACCTACAGCCTGGTTGGTCTCAAGCCACAGATAACTGATGTGGTATGGCTCTGTAGCCGAGTCATCCACAGCCTCAGTGACAGCGGCCTGATTACCAGCCTGGAACTGGAAAACCAATTGGCCGATGAGGCGGATCTGGCCTCACTGGTGGAGGGTGGTTATACCGGTGTGCTGGCCTGGTACCGGGATGCAGACGGCAACCAGCGGTCAGTAAGTGCCGGCGAGCCAGACAATCCAAAGCGGCTGACGTATCTGTATGCCAGTAAACGAAGTGCGGAGCGGGCGGTTCAGCGGGAGTGGGAGAGGTTGGCGATCGACGCATGAGCTCGATCGCCTTTCAGGCGTCAGCGTCTGGTGTCAACCAGGGCTTTGGCAAACCGCAATAGTTCGCCTTGCACTTGGTCGCTAAGCCTTCTGAAACGCTCAATCAGCAGCACCTCACGACGATTCAGCGGTAGAGAAATTTCTTCGCCATGTTGATCGGGGCCAGTGTTCTTATGGTCCATTGCAAACTCCTTCTTTAACGGCGCCCGGGGCCACCGTGGCCTCGTCACTTCGCCGGGAGTTGCCTATTGTCTACATCAAAAACCTGTGTCACAGGCCCTTATGTGCGCGATTTTGGCATATAAAAGATTTTTCTTTGTTTGGGGCGCGGCACGCTGCTGCCCGGCGAGTGTGCCAGCTGCGTCGGGAGATGATTAGTCCCTGTACAGATCAAGCGTCCAGTCAGTTTTATCGTGCGTTCTTATTAGTCTTCTTTGTTTTGTGGTAGATGTAGTCTTGAACTGGATATACCGCCTGGAATTTCTCTTGACAGTTGAGCAGATTTGAATCTTTTGGAAAGTTGATTTGTTTTAGAGGCTGTTTCTCTATTTTTTTCTTTGAGTGATTTTTTTAGCTTATCTATTTCGAGTTCTTTTTCTATTACTTGTGTTTTTAGTGTTTTAATTTGCGCTTCGGCCTGCTCGCACGTTTCATGCATGGCGTTAAGGGTAAGGTTAAGTGTCTTATTGGTTTCGATGAGTTCGCGAATATCGTTGTTCTTCGAGTTTATGTCTTTTTCAAGTGAGTCGTTGTTTGATTCTAGGGTGCTAATTTTCTTACCAAGGTCGGTCAGGTGTAAGTTTAGGTCTGCTTGTTCGCTTTTAGCTGCGTTCAACTTTGATTGAAGTCTCTCTATTTCTTCTTCAAGTGACCTTGTTTCAGCTCGGTACTGCGCTTTGAGTTTAGAGACCTGGTCTGGTGTGAGAAGTGTGTTTCGCTCGTGCTTGAGCCTTCTGTTGGTGCTGAGTTTCTTGATCCAGTTTAGGTAGACAATGATCTCCCCGGTAATGCCTGGATACGCGAAAACGTAAAAGAGTGCCGCCAGTAGGGGGTATGTTAGTGACTGGTAGAAAAAGCCATCATCAGTATGCAGGTAGTTTTTTATGAACTCGATTTTGTCTGCTGCCGATGTGTCCGTTAGCAGGTTGAGTGTTATGGGGTAATTGAATATTAGCCAGGAAACCAGAAATGCCGGTATTAGCGGATTGCTGAGCTTTTCGCTTGCATATGACTTGAATGATTCTATTAGGTCGTTCATGTTCCGACGCTTCCTGGGAGTTAGATGCAGAGACTTAAGCCTTGCTCAATGATCGGGCCGACACTGATTTTTGTTCCCTCAATATTTGGGTTTTCAAGCCAAATAGTCTGAAGTGACTCCATTCCCATCTGCTGAGCTTTGCCGTTGGCCACGCCATTCACCGGGTACATGACGCCGCTGTTGACATCCATCACTACCACTGCATTGCCGGGCAGGCAGGTGAGGTGCATTTCGGGTTGAGTGAAAGGCCAACGATCGCCGAAATCCTCTTCGCTGATCAGCACTATGCCGGGCTTGGCTTGGGTCGTTTCAGTGTTGGGTGCTTGATCGGTCGCTGCGTCTGAGCCACAGCCGGCAGCGGCCATGAGTGCGAGCGACAAAAGGGTGGGGCGCAGGTTGTTCAGTTCCATGTGTAAAAACTCCAGTTCACAGGCAGGCTCAGAGAGGCCGGTGTTATCAGTATTTCTCGGTATCCCAGTCAACCAAGTTGGCAGTGGCGCGCTTTAGCCAGCCAATGTTACAGACCGCTTTGCTTGCATCTTCTGCAGGGAAGTCAGCGCGGATAATGTCATTGCGTGCCATAAGGTTTAGCAATTCGCGGCTAGGCGGTTCATCTGCTTCTATGCGGCGAATGCGATGTTTGATATCTGCTACCAGTTCGTTGGAAGTGGGTGTTGAAACAAGAACTCCCTCAAGCTCCAGAAAGCGCTTGCGCAAGTCATTATGCAACCAGGCATGCTGGCCCGTGCCCACAACCAGATCAAATGCAGAGGCAACAGTGATCGCTAGAGCGAATGCGATCGCGACCTCGCTGGGTGACTTGCTGATAAAGGTTGCAACGGCGGCAGAGCCGAAAACGACCCCGATAAACGACGTGAAACGTTGCCACTTCATGAAGAATGCTGCACGGCGCATGTGGTAACGCACAGAGCGCCGCAGATAGAAGTGCAGGTCGTATATCTCGTCGTCAATCGGTGCTGTATTCATCTCTTTGGCCTTGGTATTGGTCTGCTTTCAGCAATGGTCGTATCGCTATTATTGCCTTGTCTGCTGGTATCGTTAAAGTTTTCAGATTTGTCGTTACGCTGTTCCTGAGAGGGTCTTGGGGTGTTGGACTCGCCAGGTTTTCTTTGTTGTGCCATTGGTATCTTTCCTTTTTTCTGTGGTTGAAGTGATTTCTATGATTTGTGTTTTCAGCGTGAGTACTGCATTGCCCAGCCATCAATATCCAGAATCTCGCCAGTATCCAGATCCGTGATGTCGCTCATGACCCGATCAAGCCGAAAAGTACGCTCGGCCTGCTTGCTAAGGCACACGCCTTTGATATAGCTGTCATTGACTGATAGAACATTCACTTGTCGCGCTGACCAATTGCCAGCGGAGTCTTCATAGTCAAACTCCACTGTGCAGAGCTTCCAGGTTGTTGTCAGTGCGCGGGACTTTCTGGTTGCTCTGTGCGTCACATCGGGTTTTTGTTTTGGCAGAGGGGCGGATGTAGGCTTCGGTTCCGGCTTAGGTTTGGGGGGCGGAGTCGATTCGGGCTTTAGTGTAGATGCGGCTTTTGGAATAGTGGGCTGTGCTGGGGCAGGCTCTACTGCTCGGGGGCTTGCTGGATGGTTCGGTTTTGTCGCTGACGTTGGTGTGACGAATGGTACAGAAGGCAGGGCGGCCAGCCGACGGAAGACATAAGCTAACGGGAAAATGAAAAGCAAACTGGCAAAGGCAACTTCAACCGAGGCCTCCCCATCAAATGCGCCTGTGGAGCCAGCCAGCAGCATCGTGGAAAGCAAGGATACGTTCCAAATTAGCATCCCTGCCAAGTGCCGTTTCCACCACGGGCGCCCGGCGCGGCGCAGGAGTGTTGCAGCATACCGCCAGGCCACCATCGGCAAAATCAACGCGGCCAGCACTGCAATATTTTCCATGCGGCTTCCTTTCCTCTTCTGAGTACAGATGGCCTCTGCCTAGCTGTTTGTAGTCCCGGTGGTTTCAGCCAGGGCGGCGGTCAGTCTGAGTACGGCAGCCTTGTCGGCCAGCGTGAGTTTTCTGAAGCTGTTCAGCAGCTCAGTTTCGTCGGTGCCCAAACTTTCTTCAGGCGGCGGTAGCCTTCTGCCGGTAAGCACATACAACAGGTCAACACCCGCAGCAGAAAGCCCGATCAAATAGGCTGAATCAGGGTTGCGTTCTGCTTTCTCGTATTTCGCCTGGGTATTCCTGTTGACCCCACCGAGGTGCCCAAAGGCTTCCTGGTTGAGTGACAGACGCTCCCTTTCTTCTCGCAGGCGCTCGCCTACTGCATTCATTTGTGAGCAATACCCTTTGACATGCACGCTATCGTGTGCATAATTAAACCCGAATGAACTCATTTGAACCCTTTTGAACTATGCCAGACCTCAGAACCCCCGAACAAGCCCGCGAATGGCTGGATCAGCAGGGTAAATCCGTCCAGGACTTTGCCCGTGAAAACGATCTGGATCCGGCTACCACTTATCAGGTGCTTGCCGGGCGCAAGAAGGGCCGGCGCGGTGAAGCGCACCGTGCCGCCGTATTGCTCGGCATCAAGGCAGGCAAGCTGCCGCCTGCCAGATCTTCCAAACCTGCCCAGCCCTCACAGCAGTAAGGACACAGCATGTACGCAGACCCCAAGCGCATCCGTGACAACCGCGTAACCATCCGCCTGGACGACTACGAACACGCCCTGATCAAGGCACTGGCCAACTACCAGGGCGACCAGCCCGCGACCCTGGTGCGCGAGCTGCTGATGCGTGAGGCAGCCAGTGTGCTGGGGGCTGAGCACAGTGTCCTGCAGCAGCAGGCCTGAGCGAAGACACCAAAAAGCGAACAAACGGCAGACGAAAAGATGCCCGACCACACCATCAACCTGTCAGACGCTCAGTTGCAGATGCTTGACGAGGTGCGCTGCCAGCAGGGGCTGGCCAGCATCCAACAAGCGGCCGAGTGGCTGGCCAAGTCGGCTTTGCGTAAAGCGGCCAAGCGCACCAGCGGCCGTGGCCGTGCGCTCTACCCGGTCAAAGGGGGAACCCATGAGTAGCTACAAACTGGTCTGCCCGCACTGCCGCGGCAAGATGCGCATCCGCACATCCGAGGGCCAGCATATCTTCCTGCGGGTGGCTTACCTGCAATGCACTAACGAGGCCTGCAGTTGGAGCTGCCGGGCCCAGTTTGAAATGACCCACGAGCTGTCACCCAGCTCAACCCCCAACCCCCAGGCGGTATTGCCTATGGCGCCGACCAAGATGCGCCACCAGGCCATGCGCCGTGATGACGACCAACTTGACCTGCTCGAGGATGATTGCAATGCACAACAACCAGCCTGAAACCTTTGCCGATACCCTGCAGCAGGCCGCTCTTGGCTTTCTGCGCCGCCACCAGGGCGAGCACCTGCAAGACGACCAGCGTCTGTTCGAGCGTGCCGTGGCGCATCTGGTAGCGAGCTTTAATGCCAGCCAGGCACAGGCAGAAAATGCCGTAGGGCGGGCATTAAGTGACCTGGGCGTGGCAGGCCATGTTGACCAGCAGGCGGTGCTGGATGCAGCTGTGCGATTTATGAGCCAACTGGCCGTGCAGCCCTCTGCCCAACTGCGCTGCACACTGACCGCCGAGTATGTGGCGGGCCTGTACCAACTGCCGCTGGGGCTGGCCCAGGACATCAGTGCCCAGGCTTATGCCCGGCTGCATCCCAGCACCTGCTACCTGGATATCAGCCGCAGCAATGGTGAGCTGGCAATGATCCACGACCCGGTGCGCAACCTCACCTATGCCGTGACAGTAGCCAGCTTGGTGCGCGCCATGATCCGCAACCGCCAGCCGCACCTGCACCTGGTGCACTGAGGCATGCCATGGGGTTGCTGCGGCTGGAACTGGAACTGACCGAGGCAGAGGCTCAGGCCTTTGAACAGGCGCTGCGCCAGATCCACCGCCAGCGCTTCCAAGATGAATTCTGGAAGCCTCGTTACAGCAGCATTCCCCATCCCATGCGCCCGGCCAGCATCCTCGCCCAATGCCCGGATCTGGCCGCCAATACCAAGCTGCTCGGCGCGCTCAAGCGCCTGAAAGACCACACACACTCGCCAGGGGCGTTTGATGGATAACGTGCTGCACAGGGAGATCCTGACCCGGATCGCCCGCGACTATCGCCTGGAAAAGGTGCAAGGCCAGTGGATTCGGGGTGGCGAGTGCCCCACCTGCCACAAAAAGGAGCTGTATACCCATGTCGACCACCCATGGGTGCTGCGTTGCGGCCGGCTGAACAAGTGCGGCGCCGAGCTGCATGTCAAGGACGTGTACGACGACCTCTTCGACGACTGGAGCGAGCGTTACAAGCCAAGCCAGGAGAATCCAACCGCCACTGCGCGGGCCTATCTGGAATACGCTCGCGGGTTTCGTGAAGAGGTGATTCAGGGTTGGTACAGCCAGGAGCACTACTACGACCGGGACCTGCAAATCGGTTCTGCGACTGTACGCTTCGCTCTGCCAGGTGGCGGGTACTGGGAGCGGTTGATCGACCGCCCGCACCGTTTCGGCAAGAAAAAGGCCAACTTCTCCTACGGGGTGAAGTATCACGGCCAATGGTGGTGCCCGCCTTGTGTCGACCTGCTGCAGGCTGATGAACTGTGGATCACCGAGGGCATCTTCGATGCCACCGCTTTGGTGCATAACAGCACCAGCGCTGTCAGCACTCTGACGTGCAATAACTACCCTGAGAAGGCCCTGGCCGAGCTGGCCAAGGCCTGTGATGAGGCGGGTGCCAAGCGTCCGCGTTTGGTGTGGGCGCTGGATAGTGACAAGGCCGGGCGCCGCTTTACCCGCAAGTGGGTAAAGCGGGCTCGTGAGTCTGGCTGGAAATGCGTGGCCGCGCAGATTCCGCAACGCGAGCGCAAGCAAGACTGGAACGACCTGCATCAGCGCGAGCGCATGGGTGAAGCGCATATCCGTGAGTACCGCTATTACGGTGACCTGCTGCTGGCGGAAACGGCCAGTGAGAAGGCCCTATTGATGTACACCTGGCGCGAGCGGCATGAGTTCCACTTTGAGTTCGATAGCCGCTTGTACTGGTTCCGCCTGGATATGGGCAAGTTCAACAAGGCTATGAATGACCTGCAGGAGTCGGATCACGTCGAGATCCGTGCCATGACCGACGCGCAACTGCGCGAGAAAGCTCTGGAGCAGTCCGGCAGTGTGGTGCAAATCGCCAATTGCTACCCAAGGGCGCTGTATTTCCAGCGCAACGAGGTAACCGACGAGAGTTGGTATTACTTCCGGGTCGACTTTCCGCACGATGGCTGCAGCATCAAGAACACCTTCACGGGTGGCCAGGTGTCGGCCGCCAGCGAGTTCAAGAAGCGCTTGTTGTCGATCGCTGCCGGCGCCGTGTTCACCGGCAGCGGCCAGCAGCTCGATCGCATCATGCAGGACCAGCTGTATGGCATCCGTACTGTAGAGACCATCGATTACATCGGCTATAGCAAAGAGCATCAGGCCTATGTGCTGGGTGATCTGGCGGTGAAGAAGGGCCAGTTGTTCAAGGTGAATGATGAGGACTTCTTCGAGTTCGGCAAGCTGCGGCTGAAAAGCCTGCTCAAGACTATACCGCTCGATGTCAGCCTGGACGACAGCCGCTACCGTCAAGAGTGGTTCGACTGGCTCTGGACCTGCTTTGGCGCCAAGGGGGTGATTGCTTTGGCGTTCTGGACCGGGTCGCTGTTTGCCGAGCAGATCCGCGCACTGTACAAGTCCTTCCCTTTCCTTGAGGCCACCGGTGAGGCTGGTGCCGGCAAAACCACCTTGATCCAGTTCCTGTGGAAGCTGTTTGGTCGTGACTATGAGGGCTTTGACCCCAGCAAGTCATCGGTGGCGGGGCGCTCGCGCCTGATGGGGCAGGTGTCAGGTATGCCGGTGGTACTGATCGAGGGTGACCGCAACGAGCCCGATCGGGCCCATGCGCGCAGTTTTGACTGGGATGAGCTCAAGGACTTCTATGGTGGCGGCACGCTGCGCACCCGCGGGGTGAAGACCGCGGGTAACGAGACCTATGAGCCGCCTTTTCGCGCCACTATCGCTATCAGCCAGAACGCTGATGTTTCCGCGTCTGAAGCTATTCAGACCCGTATCGTAAAGCTGCATTTCAAACGTCCGGTGGCCACTGATGCCAGCCGGGCAGCAGCGGACAATCTCAACCTGCTGCAAACCGAGGATGTCAGCCAGTACCTGATCAAAGCGCTGCGTCTGGAGGATCAGATTCTTGGCACCTACCAGGCTAAGGTCGGTGAGTACGAGCGCCGGCTGCGTAGCTTGAAGGAGATCCGTGTCGAGCGCATTGCCAAGAACCACGCGCAGATGATGGCCCTGGTCGATTGTCTGCAACACCTGACCCCGATGACTCAGGCTCAGCGCGATGAGGTGGAGCTCACCTTGCAGCACATGGCAATTGAGCGGCAGCAGGCAATCAATGCGGATCACCCGCTGGTAGCTGAGTTCTGGGAAGTGTACGAGTTCTTGGAGTCCCTGGAAGAGGGGCCGGTGGTGAACCACAGCACGGACCCCAACACCATTGCAATCAACCTCAATGAGTTCGCCAAGCTGGCGGCAAATCACCGTCAGCAGCTAGGTGAGCTCAATCTGCTGCGCAGCCTGCTGAAAGACAGTCGCAGCCACAAGTTTGTCGATTCCAACCGCCCGGTGCACAGCGCAATCCGGGCTGAGCAGAACAAGAGACAGCAGTCACCCTTCGACCGGCCCCGGCCGACCACGGTGAAATGCTGGATCTTCAAAAAGTAGGCGCGGCAACGCCTGCATAACCACCAAAGGAGAGAACCATGCTTAATCAACAGGTAAATGAGGCCCCCCCAGCAGATGCAGGGCCTTGGGGGCGCGACTTCTATCAGCGTGTGCAATTGATCGAGCGTCAACGTGATGCCGTTCGCCGTTCAGGCCTGCCTGCGCTGGCCAGGCTGGTCACTGTAGCTCAGCGAGATACCGGCCAAAGCGCGGTGGTTGGCCGCTTCCTGTTGGGCCTCTATAACGGGCCCGACTTTCCCTTCTGCCTGACAGAGCTGCGCGCCCTGGACCAGGACCTGCACAACGATTGTCTGGCTGTGCTGGCCATGGACTGGTCACCTGAGCGTGAGGTGCATGAACTGATCGAGAACGGTACAGCGATCTGGCAGGGCTTATCAAGCGTTGGGGGAGGGGGTGAGTATGGCTGAGCACGCCAATCCATTCATCACCGGCATGGTCAATGGCCGCCCTTATCAATCAGTCACCGTTGAAGACCGCCTGGCCATGGTTGTGCGCTTCACAGCAGCACAGTGTGAGGCAGCACTGGCGGTGCCGAATCTGCAGAAGACGGTGAAAACAGCTGTAGAGCGTCGCCAGCGCAAGCTGACGAAGGCATGAAAGGTGGCCCCGGGAGCGGCAACTCACCGGGGCCGGCCACCACCAAAGGAGAGAACCCCATGCGGGATGAAGTTCAAAGCAGCGGCGCTGGGAAGGGTAGCAGCACTGAGGCTTCGACGCGACCGCTGTCAGTGCGCCTACTGCTGCTGGAGAGCGAAGCGCGTACCTGGCTGCGCAAGGGTTACAACACGCCAGATCGGGTGGCAGTACTTGCAGCCATGATCACTGAGAAGCGCGGCAGTGTCGCCGCCAACCGGCTGATTGAGGAAATGCGCCGGCAATGGCAACGCCGGGCAGACTGGATGCAGGAGCATTCGGCATGAAAAACCGGGAATATAGACCGGCCCGGTTGTCGGCGGGCCAGGTTCGCATGATTGAGTTGCTGGCGGATCTGGCTGTCGATCGCTGGATGCAGGAACAACAAAGGAGACCCCAACCCCATGAGAGCAGTGATCTACGCTCGCTTCAGCTCGGACAAGCAAAGCGAGACATCCCTTGACGATCAGGTGAACAACTGCCAGTCCCGCGCTCAGCGCGAGGGCTGGCATGTGGTTGCCATTCACACCGACACCGCCATGTCAGGATCCACAAAAGTCAGTAGCCGCCCGGGTGGAAAGGCCTTGTTGGCGGATATGCTCGCTGGCCGGTTTGAAGTACTTCTACTGGAGTCACTCGATCGCTTGGCTCGTGACCAGGTCGAGCAGGAAACCATTGTCCGCAGATTGGAGCATCGTGGTGTCAGGATCATGTGCCTGGCTGACGGCTATGACTCACATTTCCAGGGGCGCAAGGTCATGCGTGGTGTGCGGGGCTTGATCAATGAGCTGTACCTGGATGACCTTCGCCACAAGACTCAGCGGGGTCTGCATGGCCAGATTGATCGTGGCTATATCGCCGGCGGGAAATCTTACGGCTATGACATCGTGCGGGATGACAGCGGTAGCCGTTATGTCATCAATGAGCTTGAGGCCCACTGGGTCCGCTGGATCTTCCAGCAGGTAGCCAAGGGCCGGGCCTACAGGCATATCGTTTATGACCTGAATGAGAAGGGCGTTCCGTCACCGCGTGGGTCCAGTTGGGCCGTATCTGCGATCTACGGTAGCCCGGTCAAGGGCTCCGGTATTATCAACAATACCCTCTATATAGGCCGGTACACCTGGAATCGCTCGCAATGGATCAAGGATCCGGATACTGGCAAGCGCCGCCGAGTCGATCGGCCACGCAATGAGTGGCGCGAGGTTGATATTCCCGAGTTGCGGATTGTTGATCCGATGACATGGCAACGGGTCCGCACCCGTCTGGATCAGGGCCGGAAGCATGACGGGCTTAAACCCAGCCGGCGACCACTTACCGCTTTGCTTAGTGGCACCATTCGATGCCCCCATTGTGATGGGCCACTCACCTTGAGAGGCAGCAAGCGCTATGGTTGTGGCAATGCTCATGACAGGGGGCCAACAGTGTGCCCTGGATTCAACATATCGCGACCGCGCATTGAGCGCCGGCTGCTGTCAGTGATTCGTGATGACCTGCTTAACGACGATGCGGTGGCGCTGTTTGATAGCCTGGTCCAGGAACGCCTGCAGCGCCTTGGTGGCCATGGTGAGGTCTTAGCTTTAGAGCAGCGGCGTCAGGAGTTGCAGGAAGAGCTGCAGCGGCTGGTTGACGCGATTGCTCAGTTGGGGCTTAGCACTGCCATTGGTCAGCGGATCCGTGCGGTGGAGCGCGAGTTGCAAACCATCAAGGATGAGATTCAGGTCGTCCGTGCATCAAGCGGGCCCAGTCTGGATACAGGTAAGGCATTCAAGGAACTGCTGGTGAATTTGGAAAGCGCGCTGCAGGCAAGCCCAACCGAAGCGCGTCACGCTGTCAGCGAGATACTTGGACCAGTGAAAATGCTTATGAGAGGCCCGCAAATTTGGGCCCAGATAGCAACTGGCCCCGCATTGCAGATAGCAATCGGGGCCAGGGGCTGTATGACTGGTTGCGGGGGCAGGATTTGAACCTACGACCTTCGGGTTATGAGCCCGACGAGCTACCAGACTGCTCCACCCCGCGTCAGAGGGCGCCATTCTACGCATTCGCGAATAACTGTCAAGCGTCTGATGAAAAAAGATTTTTTCCTGTGCTAAGGCGGGTGGGTCAGCTGGAAATTATGTGATGCCAAATTGGCATTATCGGCATTGTGCTTTATGCTTGGCATTCATGTAATTTTGTTTAATAGTGATACACATAATAATAATGCTGGCATTGCGGGGCAGGGGTGTATGGCAGAAACAGATGCTGCGCTCTCATATCAGCTCTCTACCTGGCGTGGAGAGTTCGTCGAGCCGGAAGTTGAACAGGCGTTTCGCAGGCATATCGAGCGCTCTGTGGTGCGGCATTTGCGAGTGGCCGTGCTGGTCTGGGCGATTCTGCTGTTGTTGTTTGGCGGGCTTGATTACCTGGACTTGGGCTGGAGTGACGGCTTCCTGGTACTGATGTCCACCCGCATTCTGCAGGCGGCTTTGCTGTTGGCGTTTGCCTGGCGACTCGGCCAGCGGCCGGAGCTGGCCACCACCGGTTATGCGGTAACCGCTCTGGAGGCGTTGGGCTTCGTCCTGTTCTTTCTGATCTACTTTGCTCGTCCGGATATCGTCATCTGGAACATCGGTGTGACCCTGATCATGCTGATCAGCATGTTTATCTTCATTCCCAGCCGGGTATATCCGACCTTGCTGGCGGCGTTGTTCGGTATTGCCGGTACTCTTTATTGCCTGGCGCTCACGGGGCTTTCCACTGGATTGCTGGTCGGGGTGTCGTTCATCCTGATGTTGCCGGTGGTGGTAGGTTTTGTTGCGGCCCTGCGTCTGCAACTGGTGCAGCGCCATGAGTTCGCGTTGTATACCGAAGTGGCCGAGGCCAATCGTGAACTCAAGGCTGAGATCGAGCGGCGCGAGGCGCTGGAGCTTGAACTCAAACGCCAGGCGACCACTGACCCGCTGACTGGGTTGTTCAATCGACGCCAATACGAAATGCTGTTTGTCCGTGAGCGTGAGCGTTGCCGTCGGCAGAACTCGCCGATGTGTCTGTGCATCGCAGACCTTGATCACTTCAAAGCCTTGAATGACAAGCTTGGCCATGACGCCGGAGATGCTGCACTCAGGCATGTGGCGAGTCTGTTTGCCCGGCACATGCGCCAGTCCGATGTCCTGGGGCGTTTTGGCGGCGAGGAGTTCATCATGCTGCTGCCCGATACCGATGAGCAGCAGGCCGGCTGTATGGTTGAGCGGCTACGCCAGGCGCTGGAACAGTCTCCTTTGTTGTTGAGCAGTGACCGCGATTACCCGTTGACCGCTACTTTTGCAGTTACTCGGGTTCAGGATGATGAAAAAACCATTCGGGACACTATTCGCCGGGCCGACAAAGGGCTCTATCAGGGTAAACGTGCCGGGCGAAATCGGGTGGTACTGGCCTGAACGGGGTACACTTGGCGTTCGTGTAACTTTCGGTTCGGACCTGTGCTGTGCGCAAGATCATCCATGTTGATTGTGACTGCTTCTACGCGGCCATCGAAATGCGTGATGACCCGCGCCTGCGCGGCCGGCCACTGGCGGTTGGTGGTGATCCAGGCAAGCGTGGGGTGATCGCTACCTGCAACTACGAAGCCCGGGCCTACGGGGTCCGTTCGGCAATGGCCTCGGCCTATGCCAAAAAACTCTGCCCTGACCTGTTGATCGTACCGCCGCGGATGGCGGTCTACCGCGAGGTGTCGGCGGCGGTCCAGGCGATCTTCGCTGATTACACCACGTTGATTCAGCCCTTGTCGCTGGATGAGGCCTATCTGGATGTGAGCGACAGTCAGGTCTGCAAGGGCAGTGCAACGCTGATGGCGCAAGAAATCCGCCAGCGGGTACGTGACAGCCAGGGCATTACCGTGTCTGCCGGCGTGGCGCCAAACAAGTTCCTGGCCAAGATCGCCAGCGACTGGAACAAGCCCGACGGGCTCAAGGTCGTTTTGCCGGATGAGCTGGAAGCCTTTGTCGCAGCGTTGCCGGTGGAGCGCCTGCATGGGGTGGGGCGCGTCACTGCCCAGCGTCTCAACAATCTGGGCGTGGACACCTGCGCCCAGCTCAAGCTCTGGCGCAAGGCTGATCTGGTGCGTGAATTCGGCAGCTTTGGCGAGCGGTTATGGGAACTGGCGCGCGGTATCGACGAGCGCCCTGTGGTGGTGGAAAGCCGGCGCCAGTCGGTCAGTGTCGAGCATACCTATGATCAGGATCTGCCGGATCTGGCGGCCTGCCTGGACGCCTTGCCGCCCTTGCTGGACAAGCTGGCCCAGCGGTTGGGCCGGTTGGAAGGTCAGTACCGGGTCAGCAAGCCGTTCGTCAAACTCAAGTTTCACGACTTCACCCAAACCACTCTGGAACAGGCCGGTGCACCGGTAACGCCCGAGGGCTACCGCGATCTCTGTATCCAGGCGTTTGCCCGGGGTGCCCGGCCAGTGCGGCTGATTGGGGTCGGGGTGCGGCTGGACAATGCCCATAGCCCGCTGGGTGAGCAGTTACTGTTGTTCTAGGGGATTACTTGCTAACGCACTTGGGGCACAGGTGGTTGTCGCCCCGTGGCCGCCAGCCCAGTTCGGCAATCCGCTGTACCGCTTTGGCGGTGCGCTGTTCCAGGCCATCCTGCTCGGCGGCGAGGAATTCGAAGGCCTGTTCGCGGCCGCAGTCGTCACACTGAATCGACCAGCCCAGCACCACTTGATTGCGCAGATCCGGGCCCTTGGCCGTTGCGGTCCACTGCCCGGGCGGGTTGATCAGATAGCGGATCTTGTCGACCTGCAGCGGCAACGGCAGGTCTCGGCTACCTTTAACCGTACAGATCAGCCGGTCGCCCGGTTGCACGCCACCGCCTTGACCGGTGACCTGATACAGGCCCGGCGCCAGGGTGCGGCACTCGATCAGGGTGTGCGATGGGTTGAGTACGCTGCGGCGAAAATCATGCTCGGCCATGGCTGGTCCAGGGTTGGCGAATCGGGCCGGCATGATAACACCGAACGGGGTTGGCCCATCACCCGGATGACTGATGGTCGGTCTGCTGCCGGGCACTGGCTATGATGCAGGCACAGTCACCATCACCAGACACAAGAGGATAGCCATGAACGTCAAGCAATTGTTCGATCTGACCGGCAAGGTCGCGTTGATCACCGGTGGTACCAAGGGCCTGGGCCTGCAGATGGCCGAAGCATTTGGCGAGCAGGGTGCCAAAGTGTTTATCAGTGCGCGCAATGGTGCCGAGGTCGAGAGTGTGGTTGCCGAGCTCAATGCCAAGGGTATCGAGGCTGCCGGTATCGCCTGTGACCTGGGCAAGCTGGACACTAATCCGGTCCAGACCCTGGTCGATGCGGTGGAGGCCAGGTTTGGTACCATCGATATTCTGGTCAACAATGCCGGTACCACCTGGGGCCAGCCGGCAGCTGAGCACAGCTATGAAGGCTGGCAGAAGGTCATGACCCTGAATGTCGATGTGTGCTTCTTGATGGCACAGGAAGTCGCGCGCCGGTTCATGATCCCGCGTCAGTCGGGCAAAATCATCAATATTGCCTCGATCGCTGGATTCAAGGGTAATCGCCCGAACAGCGGCGTTCATACAGTGGCCTACAACACCAGCAAGGCGGCGGCGATCAATCTGACCCGAGCGCTGGCTGGTGAGTGGGGACCCTACAACATCAATGTCAATGCCATTTGCCCTGGCTATTTCCCGACCAAGCTGGCCAAGGGGCTGGACAAGGTCAGTGAGATGATCAAGCAGGGCACTCCGCTGGGACGTATTGGCGGTGAAGACGACATCAAGGGGCCCGCGGTGTTCCTGGCTTCGGAAGCCTCACGTCACGTCAGTGGTCAGGCGATTGCGGTGGATGGTGGGAACTCGGTCGTCTGATAGCCGGCCACGGTTTGCTGCGCGTCGGCCCTGCGTTGTTAAAAACAGGCTCGGAATGCTCATTTACAACGCGTAAACTCCGCTTCCTCGCCTGTTTTTGCCTAGCAGGGCTCTAGCTCGCTAAACCTTGAAAGGTTGTAGGGCTAGAGGCCTTGGCTCAACTGCTTCACTGCCAGCGCGACGCGAGCGCCATATTGCTGCTCCAGATGGTCCATATGGCGCTGGTGCAGTTGGCGCTCGGCCCGGCTCAGATCTTTCCAGGCCTGATGGGTGGGGATATGGGCGGTGGCGTCGTAGACCAGTTCGAATACTTCCACATCCAGTTCCGGGCGTCGTGGGCCGTGATAGTTGTCCAGCAGGACCTTGATCCGGATGCAGCCTTCGATCATCGGCGCCTGATCGTTGGCCATGCTTTCGGCAATAAAGCGGATGTCTGTAGCCAGACGCTGGTCACGCTCCTGATCCAGTCTGGCGCGCTGTTGCTGCCGTTGCCAGACCTGGCGCCACAGATAGCCGGCGTAGACCGCCAGCGCTACTACGATAACCAGCCCCGCCAGGGCCAGCCAATACCCCATCGACATATCTTCAAAAACTCAGTTGGGCAGGGTCCAGCACCCCGTCTTCGTACAGATTGATGGTTGAGCCAAATAGCAGGCCGGTGCGGATATGCCCTTCGATCCGGTAGCGAATCGGCTGACGTCCATCGACCAGCTTGGTCAGGTCGCCCAGGTGTCGCCACAGGTTCGAACGTACGGTCAGATCGAAATGTTCCGAACCGTAGGCCGGTACGGTGAAGTGATTGTCACTGACACCGGTAGCCAGGCGTACATCGTTGAGGTAGACCTGATAGCGCATGCCGCGTATTGGCAGGCGCCGGCTATTGGGATTATCCACCCGCAATTGTAACCGAAAGGTCTGCTCCCACAGATTGGCTCTGAGCATTTCCACATTGGCCAGACGTACGTCCGGTTTCTCGTAGCTGCTACCCAGGCTGGCGCAACCCTGAAGTACAAGCAGGGCCCATGCGGCCATCATGGGAAGGACAACGCGGCGTTGCATATCATTCTCCCGGTCCATGGCGACTGCTGTAGTGAAAGTTGTAGTGCAGTCGTTGGATGTCCATACTAACCCTAATTGATTGAAACGGAGTGACATCATGTCGCAATTTCAGATCATTTTTCAGGGCCGGCTCAGCCCTGGGGTGTCTCCGGTCGAGGCGCGCCAGCGAATTGGTCAACTGTTTCAGGTGGGTGAGGCGCAACTGGATGTGCTGTTTTCCGGTCGCCGGATTGTCATCAAGCAAGGGCTGGATGCGGCTGCCGCGCAGAAGTATCAGCAGGCAATTGAACGGGCTGGCGCCCTGTGCCAGGTTGAGCCGCCACTGGATGTGGCGCCATCGGCCAGCGAATCCGCGCCACAGCCACAGCCGCAAATTCAGCCTGAGCAGCCGATAAGCCGCGGCCCGGCTCCGCGTGATGAGTTCATGGCCGCTTTTCGTGATGTCGAGGCCCCGGATTTTGGTATTGCCCCACTGGGCGCGGATCTGCAGGACGAATACAGCTCGCACACACCCTTGCCGCTGGACCTGTCGGCCCTGAGTCTGGCGCCGGTGGGCAGTGATATGGGCGAAATGCAGAAGCCCGAGCCGCCACCCGCACCGGATACCAGCCACTTGAAATTGAAGGATTGATGGTTTCTTTGGGAAATACTGATTAATTGCACATAAGCTCAGTAGCCCGGTCAGCGACAATTGGGCCTGCACTGGAATTGATTTAATCAGTATTCCTTTAGACGCAGCAGCACTGTTTGAACTTGCGCCCAGACCCGCAGGGGCAAGGTTCGTTGCGTCCGGCCTTGATCGGGTGATTGGGGTCGATGAAGTACCAGTGTCCGGCCTTGTTGACGAAATCCGAGCATTCACGGTGACTGTGGCGGCTGCCGTCAGGGTCGGCCCAGTACGCGATGAAGGTTACCTGTCCGCGGGCATCGCCAGCTACCACCTGTTCGACCTCCAGCCCCAGCCACTGGCTGTCCCGACTCCATTGACTCATCGCCTCGCGGGCCAGCAAGGCTTGCTGGGCGGGCAGGGTGGTGGCCACCAGGTAATCGATCAGCTCCAGCACATAGGCACAGTAGCGCGAACGCATCAGCTTCTCGGCGCTGGGCGCCGGCAGGCCCTGATGCCAGCTTTGGCAGCACTCGGCATAGCTTTGCTGGCTGCCGCAGGGGCAGAGCGGGTTGTCGGACATCATTACCACCAGTACTTACCAAAGTTCTGCGGGTTAGCCCAGTACTTTGAATTCAGCCAGTCGGGGGCTGGTTTGTATTCGGCCAGATCATAGGTGAACAGTGTCAGGCTGCGCCCGTCTTGTTCGAATCTGGCCTGACGTTGCAGGGCCAGGCCAAAGAAGTCGGTGTCCTGCCAGGCGCTGGCGGCCTGCATGTCGACCAGTACCGCCAAACGGCTGACCGACAGGTTGCGCAGTCCGGCCAGCAGTTCGATGCCCTGGCGTTTCTCCAGGCGTTCGAGTTGGTCGGCAATGATCGCCAGATCGTAGCGGCAGTTAAGCAGTTCGGCCGATAGCGGGACTTCGCTGGTGTCGATGCGCTGGCAGTCGTCATGCTGCTCGCAATAGGCCAGCGCTGCCGGTACCGGCTCGGCGCTGACGCACAGCAGGCGCTCGGGGCGGTAGTGATCGAGGATCGACAGCAGGGTAGTAGTGGGAGTGGTCATTGGTGTTTCGGCGCGAGTATGGAATCGGGAGGTTAGCACAAGCACGCTGGTCGCGCAGGTTCAGAGCCGCGTACCGCTGGCCGGCCATGTTATCATCGGCGCTGCACTTCGGAGCCCGCATGCTGAACGATGATCTCAAAGGCCAGATCCAGACGGCCTATCGCACCTTCCTGGAAAACAAGTCGCTGAAGCCGCGTTACGGCCAGCGGGTGATGATTGCCGAGGTGGCCAAGCTGTTTGGCGGGGTTGAGCTGGACGAAGAGGGTCACCGGGCCGGCGAGGCAGCAGTTGCGGTGGTCGAGGCAGGCACTGGAACCGGCAAGACCGTGGCCTATTGTCTGGCCGGTATTCCGATTGCCAGGCATCTGGGCAAGCCGCTGGTGATTTCTACCGCTACTGTGGCGTTGCAGGAGCAGATCGTGCTCAAGGATCTGCCCGATATTCAGCGCAATGCCGGGCTGGATTTCCGTTTTTCCCTGGCCAAGGGGCGCGGCCGCTATGTCTGTCTGTCCAAGCTCGATCACCTGTTGCAGGACAACCAGGCGCTGGCCAGCCGGCAGCAGGGGTTTGCTGAGGAAGGTTTCAATATCGAGATCGATGAGGCCGGGTTCAAGCTCTACACCCGCATGGTCGAGGCCCTGGCCAGCAACAAATGGGATGGCGAGCGCGACTCCTGGCCAGAGGCCCTGGAGGATCAGGACTGGGCCAGGCTGACCACTGATCATATCCAGTGCACCAACCGCCGCTGCGGGCACTTCAATCAGTGCGTGTTCTACAAGGCCCGCGAGGGCGTGCAGAAGGTCGATGTGATCGTTACCAACCACGATCTGGTGCTCGCCGACCTGGCGCTGGGTGGTGGTGCCATCCTGCCTGATCCGCGTGACTGCCTATATATCTTCGATGAAGGCCACCATCTGCCGGACAAGGCGATCGCTCACTTCGCTCATCATACCCGGCTGGCGGCTACCGCCGACTGGCTCGATCAACTGGACAAGAACCTGACCAAACTGCTGGCCCAGCATCCGCTGCCGGGTGACTTTGGCCGTCTGCTGGAGCAGGTGCCGGCCCAGGCCAAGGATCTGCGCCCGCATCAACAATTCATGCAGCAGGCACTGACCGAGGTGGCGGACTTTGCCAGTGCCGAAGACTTTTCCGGGCAGATTCGTCCGCAGCACCGTTTTGAGCACGGTGAGGTGCCGGAGCATCTGCGCGAACTGGCCGGCGAGCTGAAGGCCGGTTTCGGCCGGCTGACTGATCTGCTGCAACGGCTGGTGGATATTCTCAAAGAAGCCATGGATGGCGAGACAGTCGGGGTGCATCAGACCCAGGCCGAGGAGTGGTATCCGCTGTTTGGTGCGCTGCTGGCGCGGGCCGAGGGCAACTGGACGTTGTGGACCCAGTTCGCGCTGGTCGATCCCGAAGGCAAGCCGCCGACCGCGCGCTGGCTGACCCTGACTGAGACCAATGATATCGAGGTACACGTCAGCCCGATTCTGGCCGCCGACACTCTGCGTCAATACCTGTGGCATAGCGCCTTTGCTGCGCTGGTGACCTCGGCCACGCTTACCGCGCTGGGCAAGTTCGACCGCTTCAGCCACCGTGCCGGGCTGCCGAAAAGTGCGGTCTGCACCCTGGCGCCGAGCCCGTTCCGGCATGCCGACTGCGGGGTGTTGCGGATTCCGGATATCGGCGCTGACCCGCGGGACAATAGCGGGCACTCTGCGGCGATTATTCGTGAGTTGCCGGTCATGCTCGAGGACGCCCGGGGCAGCCTGGTGCTGTTCTCCTCGCGGCGGCAGATGCTCGAGGTATTCGCCGGCTTGCCTGCCGAGTTCCGGCCCCGGGTACTGGTCCAGGGCGATCTGTCCAAGCAGGAACTGATCCGTCAGCATCGGGCCCGGGTCGACAAGGACGAGCCAAGCGTCATCTTCGGCCTGGCCAGTTTTGCCGAAGGGGTCGATCTGCCGGGGCGCTACTGCGAACATGTGGTGATCGCCAAGATTCCCTTTGCGGTGCCGGATGATCCGGTCGAGGCCGCGCTCAGCGAGTGGATCGAGCGCAATGGCGGCAACCCGTTCATGGAGATCGCCGTGCCTGATGCTTGTCTGCGCCTGGTGCAGGCCTGTGGCCGGCTGCTGCGTACCGAGCAGGATCGCGGCGTGATCACCCTGCTGGATAGGCGGCTGGTGACCCAGCGCTATGGCAAGGCGATTCTCAATGCACTGCCGCCGTTTCGCCGCGAGATCGAGTGAGCGGCATACACAGGTATTCAGCTTGTTAAGTGACGTTGCAGAGCTGCTACCTTATGCCGTCTTATCTCTGGTTGGAACACAATCGATAAAGGAAGCTGTATGACCATGCCCCAGGGTTATTTCGATCCGCGTTTTGCCTCCGTTCGAGAGCTGTTCGCCGAGCAGATGGCTGACCCTCAGGCCCGTGGCGCGGCGCTGTGCGTAACGGTTGGCAACGAAACCGTGCTGGACCTGTGGCAGGGGGTGATGGACAAGGACAACAGTCAGGTCTGGGAACAGGACACCCTGGTCAATGTATTTTCCTGCACCAAGCCGCTGGGCGCGGTCGCGCTGTTGCAGCAGGTCGAGGCTGGACGCATCGGGCTGGACAGCCCGCTGGCCGAGGTCTGGCCGGAGTTTGCCGCCGCCGGTAAACAGGCGGTGACGCTGCGTCAGGTGCTGGGCCACCGTTCGGCTCTGTCCGCCGTGGCCAAACCGCTGCCCCCGGAGGCACTGTTCGACTGGCAGGCGATGGTCGCTGCGCTTGAGCAGCAGGAGCCCTGGTGGACGCCCGGCAGTGCCCATGGCTACGCGCCGGTCAGCTATGCCTGGCTGCTGGGTGAACCCTTGCGCCGGGTCAGCGGGCAGCGCCCCGGAGCCTATATCAATCAGCATATCTGCGCCGCATTGGGTATGGATTTCTTCGTTGGGGTGCCAGATGCCGAGCTGGATCGGGTGGCCCATGTCTCGCGACTGCGCAATCAATACGGCGATGAATACGCCCGGGCCCTGTTTGCCGCTATGGGCCAACCCGACAGTCTGGCCGCCAAGGCCTTTGGCAACCCGTCGAGCATGATGACCAGCACCAATACCCGCGAGTGGAAGCAGGCCGAGATCTTCTCTGCTAACGGTACCGGCAATGCCCGCTCGCTGGCGCGCTTCTGGCAGGTACTGGCGCACGGAGGTAATCTGGATGGCGTGCATCTGCTCGACAGTGAACTGGTCGGGTTGATGGCGCAGGAGCATAGTCAGGGGATGGACTGCACGCTGCTGGCGCCGACCCGGTTTGGTTTGGGGGTCATGCTCGAACAGGATTATGAGGGTGGTGGTTTCGGCATGGGGCCGCAGGCCTGGGGCCACCCCGGTGCCGGTGGCGCGCTGGGATTCTGTGATCCGCAGGCGCAGGTCGGGTTCGGTTATGTGACCAACACCATGGGCCCTTACGTGCTGATGGACCCGCGGGCGCTGGCCTTGAGTCGAGAGGTGTATCGCTGTTTGCGTCAGCTTGACTGAGCGAGGCTTGCTTGGGATCAATGCAGCGGCTTGGGTTGTGCTGCTAGCATGAACGCATAATTGTCAGGAGTCTTGTTGCATGAAACCGAGCATTGCCGACCTGCGTCGTGAATATACCCGTGATGGCCTGCTGGAAAGCCAGGCCCCCGACGAGCCTTTCCGCCTGTTTGCCCAGTGGTTTTCCCAGGCTGTCGAGGTCGAGCGTACCGAAGCCAATGCAATGATGCTGGCCAGCGTCGATGAGCAGGGTCAGCCGCATCTGCGCACCCTGTTGCTCAAAGACTTCGATGAGCGCGGCTTCGTGTTCTTCACCAACTACCAGAGTGCCAAGGGCCAGCAACTGGAGTCCCATCCGCAGGCGGCGATGACTTTCTGGTGGCATGATCTGGAGCGTCAGGCGCGGATCGAGGGGCGGGTCGAGCGCATCAGTGCCGAGGAGTCCGATGCCTACTATCAAAGCCGCCCGCTGGGTAGCCGGCTGGGCGCCTGGGCTTCACCGCAAAGCCAGGTAATCGCCAATCGTGAAGTGCTGGAGCAAAAGCTTGCCGGGCTACAGGAGCAGTATGCCGATACTCTCCCGCCGCGCCCGCCCCATTGGGGCGGCTATCGGCTGGTGCCCGAGCTGATCGAGTTCTGGCAGGGCCGGCCAAGCCGGCTGCATGATCGGCTGGTCTATCGCCGCAACGATGGAGGCTGGCTGCGTGAACGGCTGGCGCCTTAATAGTCAGATACCTTGACGCCATAGCGCCTGCAAGGCCGGCTCCCCAATTCTAGGTATGGTTGCACTGTGCCATGTGTCCTATGGTCGTGGTGTTGATCATAACCAGAAAGGGAGTTGTTCATGCGCCATTTCAACAAGTGGCCTCTGGCCGTCGCAGTTTCATCGGCTCTGGTGCTTGCCGGCTGCTTCGGCGGCAGCGGAGGTTCGTCATCGAACCGTTCCAGCAATGAGGGCCCGGCAACGCCGGAGCCTTCTACCAGTTTCACCTATGTGGTTTCCGTTGATGTGCCGGACAGCAACACCGTGGCCGCGCTCCCGCAAGGCCGCCTGGAGCTGGTACTCAGTGGGGTGATCAATAGTCTGATCGGCCAGGCACTGGCTGAACTGGTTGACAGCGTGCAGCCTGGAGACTTCAGTCTCAAGCGCTACAGTGCAGAAGGCGACGATGAAGAGCTGGAAATCAGCGTCGAGCAGGATGGGACAACCTACGAGATATCCAGTGAGCATGGCCCAGCCACGGATACCTATCTGGAAGTCAGTCTGGGTAACGTGCCTGGCGTTTCTCCTGGCGTCAGCCTGCGTGTACCGGCCAATGGTGAAAGTTTGGTCATGGACCCCGTTACCACGCTGGTCACGCAACAGATTGCCAGTCGGCTTGCTGAACTTGATCAGTTGACGCTGGATGAAATTGACGAAGTTATCGAGCAGGTACGGGCTATTGCTGAAGATCCGGAGGTCGCGGCGGCGATCGAGGCGGCGATCTACAGTGCCAGCAGTACCGATGATCTGCTTGATCTGGTCGGGCAACAACTTAGTGCTGCTGTTGAGGAACTGCTGGACAATGCAACCGCCCCGCCAGCGAGCGCGAGCGCTACTGCAGCCTCAGGCAAGTTCAATGTTCATGGTCTTTCCCTGGGCCTCTATGGCGACGAGAAGTTCGGCGGCGGGGGTTATCTGACCGGGGATTTCACTGGCAGTCCGACACTGACCTTCGGCAGTGACACTGTTGAGTTCCAGGTGGTGTCCGAGAGCGAACTGACAACCGAGTTTGTGCATCAAATGGGCGCCAATGCTGAGGTGCTGTTCCGTGGCTGGACGGATGATGAGCCGGATTCCGGCACTCTGTCGCTGGATGGGCGCGGCATCCTTATGCCGGAGTTCGAGGAATTTGGGCCTTATGATCAGGAAGATATGCCTGACGGCCCGGATTTCTACTGTGTAACCCAGTCCAATGACTGTACCGACCGGGAGTTCGAGGCGGCCTCACGGTTGCTGGCTGCCGGGCCGGCAGCGTCGCCCTTGAGCACTCTGATCGGTGCATCCTTCTCAACCCGTGAAGTGCTGGATGGCGACAACAGCGTCGTGGTCAAGGTGCTGAACGCAGGGTTGGAAGTGTTGATCCGCGAGGCTGCGAGCCAGCCGGCTCTGACTGGCCGCTATGGCATGATCGAGCTGGCGGTGGACAGTGAAAACACGGTTGGCAGTGCCTTCCTTGATGTTGGTACTTACCTGCTTGAAGCTGAGTTTGATGGTGCCGGTAACGTCAGCTTCTGTGAGCCGCTGGCTCGCTATACCTTCAGCAATCTGGCCGCTGGTGGTACCAGTATCACAACTGAAACTGAAGATGAGTGTGCAACCGCTGACTATATTCTGGCCAGCAATGGTGCCTTGATCCTGGACAGTGAAGATGAAATACCCAGCGAGGGATGGTTGGCTGAAGATGGCCTGACCTTTGTGACCGGCTCGCGCCATCCGGATATGGAGGCGGTACTGACAGCCGGTGGCTGGCTGGAGCAGAGCTGGGGTAACTCGCAGTTTCTGCTTGGTCTCAAACTGGCTGACAGCAATGTCCTTGCCGGCAAGCGCTACCGGCTGATCGCTGCTGGTCTAAATGCCGACGCGGGTGAGCTGGGCATGCATCGGGTCCAAAGCGGCAGCCTCAGTTTTGATGAACAGGGTCAGCCGAGCCTCAGTGCCAGTTTGCTGACCCAGGTAGTGACGCCTGCTGGTCTGGGGGGCGGTAGCGCTCATGTTCCAGTCAATCCTGGCGGTTTGTCGATGACGCTTGATAGCGGTGCGGTCAGCCTGAGCGGGACTCTGGGTGATGATGAGTTCAGTGCCAGCGGCTTTGTTCGGGCTGATAGCCGGGTTATTGTGCTCAACCATTTGATCAGCGGAACCGACCTTGCTCTCAATGGCTTGATGATCGCTGTCTGCACTAACTGTGAGGACTGATCTGAATCCGTGCGGCAGGGATGCCGTGGATTAATGACGCAGCCCCCGTGCCGGTTGGTACGGGGGTGTTTGCGTGGTAAGGGCTGATGTTGCACTACACTTGGCCCAAAGGGAGCTTTCTACAAAAAGAGAAACGGCCATGTTCAAGGAGTTTGCGCCGGGAAAGGTGTTTTCAGCAGGACTGGCTTTGGCGTTGCTGTTGTTTTTCGCCGCGCTCTATATATCCACGCATTTGCCTTGGTTGGGGTTCCAGGTCCAGCCTGATGAGAACGGAGTTAGGGTGGCGTCAGTGTCGGGGGCAGGGCCGGTTTCGGGCCACCTGTTGCCGGGTGACTTGCTGTTGTCGATCGGTGCGGGTGATCGGATATTTCTGCTCAAGGCAGCGGATGCCATGGTTGAGCCTGATGATGTTGTGGCTTTCAGTGATTACAACCGTTTTTTTGCCCGACATGCTGAGTTATGGCCGTTGTTGCTCCAACCTGAGCTGACGCTGGAAGTGAGTAGAGGTGCGGGGGAGTCGGTGACCAGTTTTCTGGTGACGTTCCAGCCAGGCTCATCTCGACCGCTTGATGATTTGCCCTGGCTTTTTTGGTACCAGATAGCTTGTGGTCTGGCTATCGCTCTCATGGGGACGGCTGCCTGGGCTTTTGTTCAGACCGAGCTGGGGCCGCGATACTATGCTTTGGCGGGCTGGGGGCTGGCACTGTGCATTCTGGCTAGTGCTATTTATACAACGCGTGAACTCAGCTTGCCGTCCGAGCTGTTTCTCAACTTGTCACGACTTAATCAGTTCGGCGCCATGCTATGTGGCGCTGCCGGTACGGCATTACTGTATTTCTATCCGACTCGCTTGGCCCGCTGGCGATTTGATCTGCTGGCGTTGATTGCGCTGGTGGTTATCCTTGCGCTCAATTGGGGGCAGTTGGGGTTCAATCTGGACATCCTGGCGCGCTGGACTTTGCTTGGCTGGTTGCTGCTGGATATAGCGCTGGCCTGCATTCAATGGCGGCGTACCCGCACCGAGCCAGTTGAGCGGGCTCGGTTGAAGTGGTTCATATACGCCTGGTTTATAGGTATCAGTTGCTATCTGGGCCTGGTGATCATTCCGCAGGTATTGGGCAGCGAATCCCTGGTACATCAAACTCACGGCTGGTTTTTTCTGGTACTGACCTACCTTGGAATTGCCTTGGGCGTTGTGCGCTATCGCCTGTTTGATCTTGATCGATGGGTATGGCTGGCCTGGTTTTGGTTTGCCTTTGGTGTTCTGTTCATCGTATTCGACGCCATGCTGGTCATGGTGCTCAAAATCGAAACAACAGTAGGGTTGCTGATCGCTCTGGCAGTAGCGGGCTGGGTGTATCTGCCGTTACGCCAGGGGGTTTTGCTGCGTTTCATGTCCCTTTCCGAGCGTGAACAGCACGAGCAATTGCCTGATCTGCTGCAGCAAGCCTTCTTGCACCACGGTACGCTGGATGAGCAGTGGAGTCAGGCTATGCGTGTGGCTTTCAAACCCTTGGCATTGGACATTGAGCCTCAGCCTCAAGAGGTGCCGTTGATAACCGACAATGGTCTGAGGCTTAGGGTCCCCAGCCTGGATCGTCAGCAGTCTCTGGTGTTGGGTTATGCTCTGGGTGGGCAGCGGCTTTTTACCCGGGAGGATGTACGTTTTTGCGAACAGGTCTCGATGTTGTTTGTCTTGGCCCAGAACTATCACCAGTCCTATGCCAATGGAGTAAAAAGTGAGCGCAGTCGCGTCGCCCGGGACTTGCATGATGACGTAGGCGCAAGGCTGCTGTCGCTGGTCTATCGGTCGCGGCAAGATGATGAACTTCAGCAACTCGCGCGTGACACCCTGCAAGAGCTGCGCGAGGTGATCCAGGGGCTGCAAAAAGAGGCTGCGCCGTTAAGTCAGAGTTTTTCTCGTTGGCAGGCTGAAGCGCGGGAGCGCTGCCGGTTGTTCAATGTGCGTTTGAATATAAGTATGGATGAACGTCTGCAGAGTGTGCGCTTGAGTTCGCGGATGGAGCGCAATCTGTCGCGCGTGCTGCGAGAGGCCTTGTCCAACATCTTTCAACATGCCAGGGCTACAGAGGTGTGGATACGTTTGCTATTGGAAGAGCAGCGCCTGCACTTGTCGATAGAGGATGACGGTAAGGGATTTTCCAGTTCTGGCAGTCATGGTTTGGGGTTGCACGGTATTCGTCAGCGTTGTGAAGAGCTGGGGGGCGAGATGAGTTGGTGGAATCGCCTGGATGGAGGTGCGGCTTTGCGCTGCGAGGTTCCACTCTACGAGGAACGGTAAGTCTATGCATAGAGTCATGCTTTTGGAAGACCTGCCGGATGCCCAGCAATGGCTGACCCAGACAGTTCAACAGGTCTGGCCTGATGCGGTTATCCAGGTTTTTGATCGTCTTGGTGATGCGCTGGCTAAACTGGATGAGTTTCAGCCGGATCTGTGTCTGATCGATCTGCAATTGCCTGATGGCAGTGGCGTGGATCTGATCAAGGTAGCCCATGAGCGGATGCCGCAAGCCACGCTGGTTGTCTCGACCATGTACGATGATGACCTGTACCTGTTTCCGGCTCTGCAAGCCGGAGCTCATGGTTACCTGCTCAAGGATGAAAGTCAGCAGAGTATGGGCGAGGCGTTGCTTGGGATCAGTAGAGGTATTCCACCGCTTTCGCCACAAATTGCCCAGCGCATTTTGAGTTTCTTTCAGCAACCTGTACTGGCCACGGTTATGGCCGGGGTCAATAACCAGCAAGATGATGCCTGTATGCTGAGTGAGCGGGAGCGGGAGTTTCTGATGGTGATTGGCAATGGTTATCGCACGGCCGATGCTGCCGAGATGCTGGGGGTGAGCTATCACACGGCGGCTCGTCATGTTAAGAACATTTATGCCAAGTTGGGTATCACCAACCGTGCGGAGGCCGTGCAGGAGGCTATACGGATGGGGCTGGTGCGATAGACTTGCTGGTGCCAGACTGAAAATTACAAGAACAGGAGGCCGGCATGGGGATTGGCGTTTTTCACAACAAGGTGGTGGTGATCACCGGTGGTTGCGCTGGAATCGGCCGGGCACTGGCATTGCGTTTTGCCCATGCCGGTGCGCGGATCGCGATTCTCGATATTCAGGACGAGACGCTGGTTGCCTTCCGCCAACAGTTGATGGATAAGCTCAACGCCGAAGTGCTGGCGCTGCACTGTGATGTTGCCGACGAAGCCCAGTGCGAGCAAGCCATCTGCCAGGTGATCGAGCATTTCGGCGGTATCGATGTACTGATCAACAACGCCGGCATCACCCATCGCAGCGCCTTTGCCGAAACCGAACTGGCGGTATTTCGCCGGGTCATGGCGGTCAATTACTTCGGCGCTCTGCATTGCACCCGGTATGCTTTGGCCAGTCTGATCGAGCGTCAGGGCCAGGTGATCGTGCTCAGCTCACTGTCCGGCTTTGCGCCTTTGCTCTATCGCAGCGCCTACAATGCCAGCAAGCATGCCCTGCATGGGTTGTTCGAGACATTGCGTATGGAGGTACGTGAGCAGGGGGTCAATGTCATGCTGGTTAGCCCCGGGTTCACCGCCACCGATATCCGCAAGAATGCCCTGGTGGGCGATGGCTCGATCAGCCAGCAGGTGATCAATACGCCGTTCAAGGTCGCCTCGCCAACCGATGTGGCTGACGACATTTACCATGGTGCGCTCAAGCGCAAGCGTCTGCTGGTACTGTCCAATGTCGACTGGCGTGCGCGACTGGTGGCACGGCTGTTCCCGCGGTTGTTCGAGCGCTGGATGCTGCCGAAACTGTCAGGGCTCAATCATTCCCGTTAGGAAAACACTGATTAATTGCACATAAGCTCAGTCTCAGGGGATTGCACGGAGACTGGTGCCTGATCTGGGGAGCGTCGTCGGAATGCCGCCCAGCGCCGCGCGATGCTGGAGCTGCCGGATAGCAAGGTGTTGCAGGATAGCTCTGTGTCGCGCAGGCGCGCGACACTCCCAGGGGATTAGATCGTTCCCGTGCATGGGGCCCTCCAAAGGCGCTCTGCGCCCAGCCCGGCTCCAGCGCGGTTACGATGAAACGTCAACAGCCCTAGGATTTATTGTCCAGCCACTCCAGTACCCCGTTTGCGACCACCTGGCCGCTGGCGAAACAGGCGGTCAGCAGGTAGCCGCCGGTCGGCGCTTCCCAGTCGAGCATTTCTCCGGCACAAAACACTCCAGGCAGGGCTTTGAGCATCAGACCGTGGGTCAGCGCCGTGGCCATCACGCCGCCGGCGCTGCTGATCGCCTCGTCCAGCGGCCGGGTGGCGCTGAAGTTGATGCCGAGCTGTTTGATGCCAGCCGCCAATGCTGCCGGGTTCTGTAGCTGTTCATGGCACAGGTGCTCATGCAGCAGGGCCACTTTGAGCGGGTCGAGGCCGGCTTTTTTGCGCAGCACTGAGGCCAGTGACTGGCCCTTGCGCGGTTGGCTGAGTAGCCGTTCGAGCTGGGCCTGGTCACGGTCGGGCGCCATATCCAGGGTCAATCGGGCTTGCCCCTGTTGTTCCAGTTGTTGGCGCAGTTCGGCAGACAGAGCGTAGATCAGGCTGCCCTCCATGCCATCGTGGGTGACAATGCATTCGCCGCGCCGGCTCAGTATCTCACCGCTGGCGCTGGTGACTTGGGCAATGACCGGTTTCAGCGGCTGACCGGCGAAACGCTGGCTGAGATATTCACTCCAGTGACAGATGAACCCGCAGTTGGCCGGGCGCAGTGGGTTGATTTCCACGCCACAGGGTTCGAGCAGCTCAGTCCAGTGTCCGTCCGAGCCCAGGCGCGCCCAACTGCCGCCGCCCAGAGTCAGTACCGTGGCGTCGGCCTGGGCCAGATAGGGGCCGGCGGGGGTGTCGAAGCGTAGTTGTTGTTGCTCCCAGCCGAGCCAGCGATGCCGGGTATGCAGTTGCACGCCCTGATCACGCAGGCGCCGCAGCCAGGCCCGCAACAGCGGGGCGGCTTTCATGTCGGTGGGGAACACCCGGCCGGAGCTGCCGATGAAAGTGTCGATGCCCAGCCCTTGAATCCAGTTGCGTAACTGCTCGGCGTCGAACTGCGCAAGCCATTGCCCGACCCAATCGCTGGCTTCACGGTAGCGCTGAATGAACTCCGGTTTGGGTTCTGAGTGGGTAATGTTCATGCCGCCGACTCCGGCCAGCAGAAACTTGCGTCCGACCGAGGGCATGGCGTCATACAAGTCAACCTGCAAGCCTGCCGCACTGAGACGTTCGGCGGCCATCAGGCCGGTCGGACCTGCGCCGATAATGGCAATGTTGGGGCGATTGGTGGGCATCGGCGTGTCGTCGTATCAGGCAGAGCGCGCAGTGTAAGTAAAGCCGGGCAGCCCGGCAAATGCTGCAGACTGGGGTCAGCGGCCTAGCCCGCGTTCGTGCCAGATGGTCTGGGCGCAGTGGTGGAGTATGCCGTGACGCCGTGCCAGGGCATCGCGGTCTTTGGAGTAACCACCGCCGATCACGGCGCAGACCGGAATGTCACGGCCCAGGCAATGCTCCAGAACGAGGCGGTCACGGGCTGCCAGGCCCTGGTCGGTCAGGTTCAGATAGCCCAGGGCGTCGTCCCGGTGCACGTCAACCCCAGCGTCATAGAGGACCAGGTCGGGCTGGTAGAGCGGCAGCAGGTAGCCCAGTACATCTTCGACTACCTTGAGATAGCCTGCGTCATCCAACTGTCGGGGCAGGGGAATGTCCCAGTCACTGTGAGCCTTGCGCGCAGGGAAGTTGCTTTCGCAATGCAGTGAGACGGTAATGGCTTCGCTGTCGTGTTCGAGGATACGGGCAGTACCGTCGCCCTGATGCACGTCGCAGTCGAAAATCAGCACCCGCTGGATGCGGCCACTGGTGAGCAGGTAGCGGCTGATGATTGCCAGGTCGTTGTAGACGCAAAACCCTGAGGCGAAGTCGTAGTGGGCGTGGTGGGTGCCGCCGGCCAGATGGCAGGCCAGACCGTGCTGAAGGGCCAGTTCGGCGGTCAGCAGTGAGCCACCAACCGCGCGGGTGGTACGGCGCACCAGCGCCTCGCTCCAGGGCAGCCCCAGGCGTCGCAGTTCCTGCGGGCCGAGGCTGTTGTTACGAAAGCGGGCGACGTAGCCGGGGTCGTGGGCCAGACTCAGGATTTCATCGGGGCAATGCGTGGGTTGATGCAGGTTGTCAGTATGCAGAACGCCGCTGGCACGCAGGTGATCGTGCAGGCGCACGAACTTGTCCATCGGAAAACGATGTTGCTCGGGAAACTCGAAACTGTACTCCGGGTGGTACACCAGAGGAATGTCCATGGGGTGGCCTTTATGTTCCGGAATGAATCGATATAGCGCCATGCTGGCTTGGCAATGTTACCCAAATCCCGGGTTCGTGGTTAGAATGAACGTTGCTGCGGCAGGCTGTCGCAGTACCCCTGTTTGCTGTCGAGGAGCCCATATGAGCCAACTGCTGGATGATCTGGTACGCCTGTTGGCGTTGGAAAAGATCGAAGAAAACCTGTTCCGCGGAATGAGTCAGGATCTGGGCTTCAAGCAGTTGTTCGGCGGCCAGGTATTGGGCCAGTCGCTGTCGGCCGCCAGTCAGACAGTTGCAGCCGAGCGGCATGTGCATTCGGTGCATGGGTACTTCCTGCGTCCGGGCGATGCCAGCCTGCCGATTGTCTATCAGGTCGATCCGTTGCGTGACGGCGGCAGTTTTACTACCCGCCGGGTGCAGGCGATCCAGAAGGGCAAGCCGATCTTCACCATGATCTGCTCGTTCCAGGGGGACGAAGAAGGCTATTCACATCAGGTTGATATGCCTGATGTTCCCGGGCCGGAAGGGTTGGCTAATGAGACCGAGCTGACCCGTCGCTACCAGCACCTGATCCACGAAAAGGTGCGCGACAAGGTGATCATGGACAAGCCGATCGAGATTCGCCCGGTCGGTAATTTCTCGCCGTTCGACCCGAAGCCGGCCGAGCCGCGCCGCTATATGTGGTTCAAGGCCGATGGCAGTCTGCCTAACGACCCACAGGTACACCGCTATCTGCTGGCCTACGCTTCGGACTTCCACCTGTTGGGCACCGCGCTGCAGCCCCATGCGGTATCGTCGTGGTCCCGGGATACCCAGGTAGCCAGCCTGGATCATGCGGTCTGGTATCACCGCCCGTTGCGCATGGATGACTGGCTGCTGTACGCCATGGATAGCCCGTCAGCCAGTGGTTCGCGAGGCCTGTCACGTGGACAGATCTTCAATCGCGACGGGGTGCTGGTAGCATCGGTAACCCAGGAGTCGCTGATGCGCAAGCTGCAGCCCTGATCATGCGCGATCTGCAGGCCTGGATCTTTGATCTGGATGGCACCCTGACCATCGCTCAGCATGATTTTCCGGCCATTCGTCGTGAGCTGGGAGTGCCGGCCGAACAGGACATCCTAGGGTATATGGCGGCCTTGCCGGGGGCAGAGCGGCTGGCCATGCAGGCTGAATTGAACGCCATTGAGCTGCGTCTTGCGCGCGAGGTCGAGCCGGCTCCGGGAGCGGCCGACTTGGTCCGCCAGTTGCATCGTGAGGGTAAGCATCTGGGGATCCTGACTCGTAATCTGCGTCAGGTGGCCGCTTCGTCACTGGAGGTTATCGGGGTGCTCGATTGTTTTGCCGCTGGCAGTATTCTGGGGCGGGATGATGCGCCACCCAAACCGGACCCTGGTGGAATTCGGCTGCTGCTGGACAGTTGGGGGTTGTCAGCCGAACAGGCGGTCATGGTCGGCGATTATCGGTTTGATCTTGAGGCTGGGCGGGCGGCGGGCTGTCGTACCTGCCTGGTGCATGACAGTAACCTGTGGCCGGCGCTGGCTGACTGGCATCTGCCGGATTGTCGCCAGTTACTTTGGGAACTGAAGGCTTGATGGGCCTGGGGGTGGGCGCATGCCGGCAGGTGAGTGCATGCTGCGCCAACTGATGCATCGGCTGCTGGGCCGCCAACCAGCCCCGGCCAGGGTTGAGCCTGTTGTTGCCGGAGAGCCGCCAAAGGTATCGCATCGAGAATCGCCTGTCGCAGCCTCTGCCCCCGCCCAGCTGAACACTGACCTGGAATTGGCGGTTGTGGCTAGCCTGTTTGGTCTCGATACGCCGCTGATACAACCTCCGAACGAATTCGAACAGCAGGCCTTGAAGGCCTTGAAAGGCGTGCTGGCGGGGGACTTGAAGGACTCCAGCCTGGTACCCAGGTTGCCGTCTTTATTGCCGCAACTGATGAGCCATTTCCGTAGCCCTACGGTCAGCAGCAAGGGGTTGGCCGAGATGATCGGGCGTGATCTGGTGGCGGTTGGTGAAGTCCTGCGCGTGGCCAACAGTTCCTACTACCGGCGCAGCAAGGAAGTCACCAGTCTTGAGCAGGCGGTAGTGTTGCTGGGCGAGCGAGGGCTGCGCCAGGTTGTGGCCAATCTGCTGGTACGGCCGATCTTCAATACCCGTGACGGCCATTTCGGTCAGTTGGCCGGCGATCTGCTGTGGCGCCAGTCGGAACGGGTGGCTCAGGTTTGCGCCGCACTGGCGCGGGCCGAGCGTGGTAATGAGTTTCATGCCTATCTAGCCGGCATCTGCAGTCACCTGGGGTTGATGGTGGGTTGTCAGTTGCTGGATAGTCGTTTCCCTCGTGGTGGTTATGTGGCCAGCGAGTTGTTTTTGCGCGACTGGCTGCGTCTGGGCCGGCGTTTGAATGCCGGGGTGGCTCGGGCCTGGAACTTTCCGGCTGGGTGCTATCAGGTACTCGAGGCTATGACCGAGTCTGCACAGGTGCTGGCACCGGCGGCAGATGTAGAGCGTCTGGAGCTGGCCATGCGTGTTTGTCAGCAGCAATTGCTGGCGACTAGAAGTGGGCTTGCTGCGGCGTCGCAGGAGCCGGTCAACGAACTGCAAATGCGGCGCCTGCAGGTGGCCCGGCAGGCGCTGGAGCGCTGTTCGTAAGCGTTTTGCTTACAGCAGATGCAGGCGCATGGACAGGTCCACCGCCTTGATGTCCTTGGTCAGACTGCCGATTGAAATGTAATCGACCCCGGTTTCGGCGACGCTGCGCAGAGTTGTTTCATTGATGCCGCCAGAGGCCTCCAGCTTGGCCCGGCCAGCGGTCAGTTTAACAGCCGTGCGCATGTCTTCCAGGCTGAGCTCGTCGAGCATGATGATGTCGGCGCCAGCCTCAAGTGCCTGACGCAGTTCATCCAGGCTTTCCACTTCAACCTCTACCGGCTTGCCCGGCGCCAGAGCCCGGGCGGCAGTGATCGCCTGGGCGATGCCGCCGCAGGTGGCGATATGATTTTCCTTGATCAGGAAGGCATCGTACAGACCGATGCGGTGGTTGTCGCAGCCGCCGCAGGTCACTGCGTATTTCTGCGCCAGACGTAGGCCCGGCAGGGTTTTTCGGGTATCGAGCAGGCGCACATTGGTGCCTTCAACCAGATTGGCGAAATGGCGGCTGCGTGTTGCCGTAGCTGACAGGGTTTGCAGGAAATTGAGTATGCTGCGCTCGGCGGTCAGCAGCCCGCGGGCCGGGCCTTGCAGCAGGCACAGGGTCTGGTTGGCCTGCAATTGATCGCCATCGGCGGCGTGCCAGTCGGCGTGAATCTTGGGGTCAACCTGACGCAGCACTTCGTTGGCCCAGGCCACACCACAGAATACGGCCGGTTCACGGGTGATGATCCGGGCCTGAGCCTGGCGTTCGGCGGGAATCAGTGCAGCAGTGATATCGCCACTGCCGACATCTTCAGTCAGGGCGCGACGCACATCTTCTTCAATGCTGGTGTGCAGGCTGGCAAGGGTCAGGTTGGGCATGCGGACTCCGGGAGCACATCGATAATGCGCGGGAGTATACCCTAAAGCCCGGGCCGTTGCGGGGCGGCCCGGGCTGAAGTGCTTACTTGGTTTCCTTGAGCAGATTGGCCGGGTTGCTGAAGTAGTCCTTGGTCAGCTTGAAGACCACCGGACTGAGCAGTAGCAGGGCAATCAGGTTGGGGATAGCCATCATCGCATTCAGGGTGTCGGCCACCAGCCAGATGGTGCCCAGGTCGATTGCTGGTAGGGTGCCAAGCGGAATGGCAAGCACCCAGATCAGGCGGAACGGCAGGTTGGATCGTTCGCCGAACAGGAACTGGGTGCACTTTTCACCATAGAAGCTCCAGCCAATGATGGTGGTGAAGGCAAACACAGCTAGACCGATACTGACAATGTACTGACCCCAGCCGCCCGGCAGGCCGGCATTGAACGCCATAGCCGACAGCGAGGCTCCGTTGGCTCCGCTATCCCAGACACCGGTTACTAGAATCACCAGGCCGGTGATCGAGCAGACGATGATGGTGTCGATGAAGGTGCCGAGCATGGCTACGGTGCCCTGACGGATCGGGTTGTTGGTTTGAGCTGCTGCGTGAGCAATCGGCGCGCTGCCCAGACCTGCCTCGTTGGAGAACACCCCACGGGCGATACCGAAGCGCATCGCTGCCCAGACGGCGGCGCCAGCGAAACCGCCGGTAGCAGCGATCGGGTTGAAGGCGTAGTAGAAGATCATGCCGAAGGCTTCCGGCAGCTTGTCGGCATGGATGATCAGGATGATCAGGCCGCCACCTACATAGAACAGCGCCATCAGCGGGACCAGCTTGCCCGCCACTTCACCGATGCGCTTGATGCCGCCGAGCAGTACCAGGGCAACCAGCACGGCAATCACGATCCCGGTCACCAGTGGGTGGATGCCAAATGTGCTCGACAGGGCGTCGGAGACCGAATTGGACTGAATGGTGTTGCCGATGCCGAAACCGGCCAGCATGCCGAAGATGGCGAACAGAACACCAAGCCACTTCCATTTCGGGCCCAGGCCATTTTTGATGTAGTACATCGGGCCGCCGACGTGGTTGCCCAGTGCATCCTTTTCCCGGAAGTGGACCGCCAACACCGCTTCGGTGAATTTGGTGGCCATGCCGACCACTGCGATGGCCCACATCCAGAACAGTGCGCCGGGACCGCCGAAAAACAGGGCGGTGGCCACGCCGGCGATGTTACCGGTACCGATGGTGGCTGACAGTGCGGTCATCAGGGCGTTGAAAGGGCTGATATCGCCCTCTTCACTGCTCTTGCGACCTTTCCACAGCATCTTGAAACCGAAGCCGATACGGCGTTGTGGCGTGAACTTGAGACCGAAGGTCAGGTACAGACCGGTACCTGCCAGCAATATCAGCATTGCTGGCCCCCAAACAACGCCGTTTATGGCGTTGATCACATCAATGAGCGACTCCATCGATTAAAATCTCCCGAAGAGGTTGTTATAGTCATTAGTGCGAATGCGGCAGAAACATTCGCCCCGCCGTGATAGGCGGAGCTGATTGCTGGCCGCCAGCATGGCGCTTTACGCTATTGAGCATAAACCACAATTGCGCGCTCTGCTTCGGCGCTGTGCACAGCATGGCGGGGTTGTCGGGGGCGAGCCTGCCTGTGATCGTCGATTTGTTACAAGAATGCGTCTCGCGGACTATTTGGCTGTTTTGTGCCGAGAATCTGTGATGTCGGTCATAAACTTGAGTTCTGCTGTCTGGACAGTCGGTGAAAGACGGTATAATGCGTCCTTATGTTGACGCCAATTTTATGACTTACGGATAGTTGGTCACATTTTGCAGGGTAAGCTCCGGTGGCGTTGTTCATGACAAGCACGGCTTGTCCGGAGAAAGTGCATGTCCCAGGATTCCAAGGTTGTTCACATAGGTGGTGGCCGACGCTCAAGTGAGCCAGTTCCGCTATCCACCCTTCCGACGCTGCTGTTGCCAGTGCGTGACAAGGCACTCGGATATCTGCGCACGACATTGGCAGCCCTGTTCGACAATGCTGACGACAGTCTGTTTGAAATGGCTGACCGGGCCGGCAGCAATGCCGACCAGACTCTTTTTTTTGAGGCCATGCGACTGGTCCGCCTGCAGCGTCACGCCATCGAAAAGAGTTGTACCGACGGCCTGGTGCGGGAGCTGGAAGAGCTCAATCGGCCTGAAGTTTCGCCGGTTGGCGGGCTGTCCTTTGAACTGGACACCCTGACCTTGGTTCAGCCGGATGAGTTGGAGCAGAGTGTTGCGCTGGACAGCATGGTGGGCCGGGTAACCGCGCGCAACCAATTGCCGTTGGCGCACCTGGCGACCCGGGTCAATAGTCTGGTCAAGCGCAATATCGAGGAGCGCAGCAATCCGCTGGGACCGGCGCTGCTGGCTAAGGTGTTCGCTGACAGTCTGGCCACATTGCAACTCGACATCAAAGTGCGGCTGATCATATTCAAGCTGTTCGAGCGCTATGTATTCAATCCAGTTGACCAGCTCTATGCCGAACTCAATGAACAATTGATCGATGCGGGCATCATGCCTGATCTGCGTCTGGCGCAGGTTGGGCGGGGCGTGGTCCGCTCGGCGCCGGGTACTGGCAGTGTTGAGCGTGGTGGCATTGAGGTTCGAGAGCAGGAAGAACAGCAGATTCTGTCGTTGTTCAGTGATCTGATCGGTAGCTGGCGGCATGCCAGCGGCGATGCCGCCCTATCCGCGCTGGGCACTCCGGGAGCCATACCTCTGCCGAGCCATGAACTGCTCAGTGTGCTGGCACAACTGCCGGCAGGTGATCTGGCTGTTGAAGACATGGGCGGAGCTGGTTTACGGACCAGGGTTCAGCAATTGCTGAACAGTCGACGCCAGGCAACCGGCGAGGCGCGTACTCTCAATCGGATTGACGACGACGTCATCAATCTGGTGTCGATGCTGTTTGACTTCATACTTGATGATAACGAACTGCCGGCAGCGCTCAAGGCCATGATCGGGCGCCTGCAACTGCCGATTCTACGTGTGGCGATTGCCGACAAAAGCTTCTTCAGTCAGTCGGCCCACCCGGCTCGACGTCTGCTCAATGAGCTGGCGCGGGCAACGCTGGGTTGGAGTGATCATGACGACCTGCGCCGCGACCAGTTACATGGCTTGCTGGAATCTATCGTTGAGCGATTGCTGGCTGACAGCCAGCCGGGCCCTGAGTTGTTTGAAGCGTTGTATGGCGAGTTAACCGGGTTTGTGCGTTCCGAGCAGCGTCGTTCGGAGCGTATTGAGCAGCGTACCCGCGACGCGGAGTTGGGGCGTGCGCGTATTGAGGCCGCCCGCAGCGAAGTGGCGCGCAGTCTCAACAGCTTGTTGATGGGGCGTGTGCTGCCGGTGTTCGTGGTCGATCTGCTGCGCGATACCTGGAGCCAGGTTATGCAGATAACCTGGTTGCGCGAGGGTGGCGAGGCGCCGGCCTGGCGTCAGGTGGTGGCAGTGGCGGAGCAGCTGGTGGCTGGTATCGAGCCTTCCGATGAGCCGCTGGAGCGTCGTCAGAGTATGCACCTGGCTGTGCGTCGTGCCCTGCAGAAGGGTTTTGCCCTGATCGGCCAGGATGATGCGCGTAGTAACGAGCTGCTGCAGCGCCTGGAGGGGTTGCAGGCCCGAGTGTTGGATCAGACTGTATCCCGGGTTGAGGCGGTGGTAGCTGAACCAGCATTCGAGGAGCCCGAATCTGTTCAGAGCGTCATTTCTGAGCCAGAGCCTGCGCCGCCGGCGGTCGAAATCTGTGAGCCGGTGATGCCTGAGTCGGAGTCCGAAACCGTACCTGTGCTGGTGGACGACCTGCCCAGTGTCAAGGCCAGTGCCTGGATCGAGAGTCTGCATACTGGCGGCTGGTTCGAGCTGGCGCTGAGCAGTGAGCAGCCGGTCCAGCGTTGCAAGCTGGCGGCGATCATTGCCTTTAGCGGCAAGTATATCTTTGTCAACCGTAACGGCCTTAAAGTCGCCGAGTTCACCACGGCGGCGCTGGCCCAGCACTACGACGCTGGCCTGGTGCGCCTGCTGGACGACAATCAGCTGTTCGACCGGGCGCTGGAATCGGTGATCGGCAACCTGCGCAAGATTCAGGCGGCGCGTCACTGATTCACGGTCGCCTGCCGGCGGCTTCCCGGCTTCTTAGTGGGGTCGGGGTGCGTCTGGCGGGCAGGCCTGCTAGCATAGGGCCTCCTCTGTGAGCGGAGTTCCAGGCCGATGCAGGTCAATGAAGGCTGGCTTAGCGGGGTGATTCATTGCCCCTCGCCACATTTCAATCAACGGCCGACCGGCGAGAGCATCTCCCTGTTGGTAATCCACAACATCAGTCTGCCGCCAGGTGAGTTTGGCGGGGGGCATGTTCAGCGGTTCTTCCAGGGTAAGCTCGATAGTGCGGCTCATCCTTATTTCACCTTTATTGCCGAAATGCAGGTCTCCGCTCACTTTCTGATTGAGCGTACGGGCCAGATCACCCAGTTTGTGTCCTGTCTGGATCGTGCCTGGCATGCCGGGCAATCGCGGTATGCCGGGCGAGATCAGTGCAATGACTTTTCGATCGGCATCGAGCTCGAAGGTGCCGATGATGTGCCCTACAGCGACGCCCAGTACCAGGCTCTGAGTGCATTGACTCAGTGTTTGCGCAAGGCCTACCCGGCGATTACCCTGAGTCGGATTACCGGTCATGAGCACATTGCGCCGGGCCGCAAGACTGACCCGGGGCCAGCCTTCGACTGGGGACGTTATCTGCGCAGTCTGCGTCAATCCCGCTGATCCGGGGCTACAAGGAGAGTCACTATGAGTTTTCTGGTACTGGTACTGGTCGCCTTGATCTTGCGCTTCACACCTTGGCGCAATGGGTTGCCGGTCGATCTGTGTGGTCGCTGGAGTGCCTGGTTGCAGGTGCGTCTGGGTAATCATGCCGAGTGGCAGTGGATACTGCTGCTGATGCTGCCGCTGTTACCCCTGGCAATCCTGTTGTGGTGGGTGCAGGGTATGGCATATGGGCTCTTCAGTCTGGTGCTGCATGCGGCCGTACTGCTGTTGTGCGTCGGGCGCAGTGATCCGCTGGGCGCAATGACCAGCGCATTGGAACAGGCTTGGGCGCGAGGTGATCAGGAAGCTGCCAGTCTGGTAGCTGAGCGGGAGCTGGGTATTGTCTGTGATGAGTCGAATGGGTTGCTCAAGGCGGTGCGTGGCCGGTTGGTTTGGGAGGCTTGCCATGGCTATTTCGTGCCGGCTTTCTGGTATTTGTTGCTGGGTCCGCTCGGAGCTTTGGGGTATCGCCTGCTGGCTAGCGCCAGCGGCGAGAAGGGTGGGCTGGCCAATGTGTTGAGCCACTCTTTGGAGTGGCTGCCAAGCCGCCTGCTAGGGCTTAGTCTGGCGCTAGTTGGGCATTTTGACGCGACCCTGGCGGTTTTGCGCAGGCAGTTTGCACGCTGGGAACTGAGCAATGCCGAACTGCTTGAGCAGTGCACTGATGCAGCCTTGCAAGATAGTGCCCCGACACCGGAGCATGAGGGCATATTGGCCAGTGTCCGGATGCTGGTCAAACGTTCGTTGCTGGTGTGGGCCGTCTTTATTGCGCTCTATGCCGTGCTGGGTTAAAGATGCCGGCGTATTAGCCGATAGTAGCGGTGTAAGACATTTAATCATGGCTCGATTGCCTGGCAGGCGAGCTCATAACCGCACGGAAGACTGACAACGAGCCAGGAGGCCGCTTAATAATCATAACGATAATGGCTATGCCGGCGTTTGGCGCCTGCGGCCAGTCCCGAGAGCGACGGGGCGTTGTATTTGAGGAGAATTCTGCGTGAACAGTCTTCTGGCACCCGCCATAGCACTGATGAACAGGTTGAGCTACGGCATGAAGTTCTGCCTGATCAGTGTCCTGTTTTTCGTCCCCCTGCTTGTGGTCAGCAGTATGCTGGTCAAACAATCCTTTGAGCGCGTCCAACTGTCCCAGCATGCGTTGGATAGGTTGGAACTGGTGCGCCTGACCCTGGAGGTGGTCAAGCGGGCTGAAGTATTGAGAGATCTGGATCTGATTTCCTTCCATCTGGGGCAGGGTGACCAGGCCGCGACGCTGGAACAGTGGACCTTGGAGCAGCGCAACCAGATCATTGAGGCGCTACGTGGTCTGCCATATCGCAATGGTGATGTTGCAGCGGCCGATATGGTCATGCAGCGTGATGAGCTGCTGGCTTTCTATACGCGCATTGGCCAAGAGTCGATCCGCGCCCGGGCCGACATGTCGTCCCAGGCTTATGGTGCTTCGCTGTCGCTGCTGTCTGTCACGGCCAGCTATGCGGGGCTATTGCAGGACTTCGATGCGCTGGTGCGACAGCTCGGTGCGCTGGTGGTGGATGGGATTCCCCAGGTGACGGGAGCCTTGAGTTATGGCCGGGCGGTCGGTGGTTATGCAATGGGGCAGGGGTATCTGAGTTCGGGGGCCAGTCGGGAAATGGATGATCTGGTCGATGGGATGGGGCGCTTGCAGGCCGACTACCAGCAGGCGCTGGGGCTCATCCAGAGTCATCCGGATCTTACCGGGCTGCGTGCGGCCGCTGAAGCCAGTTTGGCCACGGTGGAGCGGACCCGTGAGATTTTCGAGGAAGATATCATCTTAGCCAATAGTCTGGACGGCAACTGGGCTGGGTTCTTCCAGCGCATCAGTAGCGAGATCGACAAATCCTACGCATTGGGGGCGGGCATCCTCAACAGCTTGGAGCCGGTGCTTGAGCATCGTCTGGGAGCCAATACCCGGGCCACCGTGTTGCTGGTGGTCGCGCTGGTACTGGTGATCGTGCTGATCATCTATCTGTATGCCGGCTTCTATATGGCCACCCGCAGAACTCTGAAGAAGTTGTCGGTGCTGATGGGGCAGGTGGCGCGGGGCGATATGACGGTCCAGGTCGAGGTTGACAGTCGCGATGAACTGGGGGCACTGGCTGCCGAGTTCAATGACAGTATCGGCCGGATTCGCGAGCTGATTCGCCAGGTTGGTCAGACCTCCAATCAGGTTCAGCAACAGTCCGAGCAGGTGGAAAGTATCTCGGCCGAAAGCAGTCAGGCGGTGGCAGCCCAGCGCAGCCAGATTGAGCAGGTGGCCACAGCCATGAATGAAATGGCCGCTACCTCGCAGGAGGTGGCGCGCAGCGCGGCCCTGGCCGTGAACAATGCCGAACAGGTCAACAACGAAACCCTCAATGGCCGGCAGCGAGTCGAGGCTTCGGTCGATGGTATTGAGAAGCTGGCGCGGGAAATCGAGAACTCGGTGAATGTGATCAACCGGCTGGCCGATGACAGCGCCTCAATCAGCCGGGTGCTGGATGTGATCAAGGGCGTGGCCGAGCAGACCAACCTGCTGGCGCTGAATGCGGCCATCGAGGCAGCCCGGGCCGGCGAGCAGGGGCGGGGGTTTGCTGTGGTGGCCGATGAGGTGCGTACGCTGGCGCGCCGGACCCAGGAGTCGACTGAGGAAATCGAGCAGATGATCGTGCGTCTGCAGGATGGTGTGGGGGCTGCGGTTAAGGCTATGGGTGCCAGCCACAGCATGACTGGTGAGGCGGTGGATGCGTCCTTGCAGGTGCAGCAAGCGCTGGGCAACATTCTGGCAGCGGTAACCCAGATCGTTGATCAGAGCCAGCAGATCGCCGCTGCGGCTGAGCAGCAGACCGCAGTCAGCCATGATATCGATCAGAACATCGTCGAGATCAACCATGCTGGTGAACGCACTGCCGAGGGGGCTCGCCAGGCCGAGCAATCCAGCAACCGCATGGGGCAACTGGTGCAGGAGCTGCAGCGAATCGTCAGTGCTTTCCGGGTCTGAGCGTTCTGGTTGTTGTGTCAACGCCCCCGGCTGGTCCGGGGCGTTGTCGTTAAAGGGGCTATTGCGGCTTGGGCTTGGGTGCCCACAGCACTTCGGGGGTGCCCTCGGCCTTGGCGATGCAGCGGGCAACGACAAACAGCAGGTCTGACAGCCGGTTCAGATAGATCGGGGCCTGCGGATTGACATCGTCCTGGCGCGCCAGGCTCAGATACCGGCGTTCTGCCCGGCGGCACTGGCTGCGGGCCAGATGAGCCTGGGCTACGCAACGTGAGCCGCCGGGCAAAATGAAGTTCTTCAGCGGTTCCAGTTCAGCGTTGTAGTCATCAATCAGTTGCTCCAGTGTGCTCACATCGCCGGCATCGATGATGTGGTGGCCGGGGATCGCCAATTCTCCGCCAAGATCAAACAGGCGGTGTTGAATTGGTCCGAGCAGCGCGGTGAACTGGTCCATACCCTGCCCGGCCAGTTCGGCCAGCAGCACACCGAGCTGGCTGTTCAGCTCATCGACACTGCCCATGGCTTCGATGCGTGGGTGATCCTTGCCGATGCGCTGGCCGTCGGCCAGACCGGTGTCCCCCTTGTCGCCAGTGCGGGTATAGACTTTGCTCAGGCGGTAGCCCATGGTAGTCGTGCTCCTAACAGCAAAAAACACTAGGTTAGCGTGAAACGGGCCAGGGCAACATATCAGTCGCGCGGCAAACCCAGTGTATCGAGCAGGGCTTTCAGCTCCTCGTGCAGAGACGTCAGTGCCGGGGTAGGTAGCCCTCGGTGTCTGGCCTCGCGGCAAGCGTAGCCAAGAATGTAGTCGATCTCGGTGCGGCGACGGGCATGGACATCCTGACGCATGGAAGAACTGTTGCCGGCGGTGGCCTGGATCACGCTGTGGATGCGCTCCCCCAAGGCTTGGCGACCAGGGCTGCGAGCGGCAATGCTGAGCAGGCTGTGCAGCTCATCAATGACCTGTTCAAGCTGGATTCCGGCCCGTGCCGGCACGTCACCGTTACGGCAGTCGAACAGGGCGGTGAAGGGGTTGATCGCGCAGTTGACCGCCAGTTTCAGCCAGAGTACCTCAAGAATTTGGTTATCCCAATGCCAGACGATCCCGGCTTGGTCTAGCTGATTCAGCCACGCGGGGGCTGCGCCGCCTTGTGGGTCGCCAATCCGGGTTTCGCCGATACCAGCCCAGCAGACGTGGCCGGGGGCCGGGCACCAGGCGCCGTCGGTCACACTGGCAAACAGGACGCGGGCATTGGGGAGCAGGGCCTGGGCCTGTTGCTGGCTACCCAGGCCATTCTGCAATAGCAGACAGTCGCTTTGGTCCAGTAGTGCAGCTGGCAGGCTGCTGAGTGCGCTGTGCACTTCATGGGCCTTGGTGGCCACGATCAGTCGCTCAATGGACTCATGGCAGTCGCTGATCGGCAAGGTTTCAATCGTCAGTAGCTCGCGCTGACTTGCCTGTTCAAAGATCAAAAGGTTGTTTCGGCTTTGCCATTCGGTCTGGCGCCGGGCATCTCGCAGGAGCAGGCGGCAGGGCAGGCCGGCGCGAGTCAGACGTGCCGCCCACAGCAGTCCCAGGCTACCGGCTCCGAGTATATGCAGCATCAGCCGTCCGTTACGGCACTTCAGTGATCAGGTTGGTGGCGTAGGCCTGTTCCAGTTGCTGTTCCACCTGCTCCAGCCAGGCGTTGGCATCGGCTTGTGACTGGCGCTGGCTGGCTGAGCCCAGGGCCATCCCGGCGCGAACCGAGAGATAACCCTCGCTGGTCTTGAACGCCTTGAGATTGAGGCCGTCATGCAAGCGGCGGAAGCTGTTGGGTTTGCATTCCAGTGGGTCGTCGGCCAGGGTAACGATGGCAAAGGCGTTGTTGCTGACCCGGGCGATCACGTCGGTGGGACGGACCAGTTGTTGCAGGCGGCGGGCGATTCCCTTGAGCAGTTCCTGGCGCACATCTTCGCCGAACCGGTTGCTCAGTTCGTCGAGATTCTGCACCCCGAGTACCAGCAGGCAGCAGGCACCTCCACGGGCTTCAACGTTGCGCAGGCTGTCGCTCAGGCGTTGGAGCAGGTAGCGACGGTTGCCGATGGCGGTCGGGCTGTCGACCAAATTGTGGGCTTCGAGTTGCGCATTGTTGACTGCCAGCAGGCGGTTCTCGTCGAGCAGGCGGTTGATCAGTTGCGAGGTGCGGTCTGCAGCGTAGATGCGCGGCAGCAGTTGCTCGTTCATGGCCGATTTGCTGATGAAGTCATCGACCCCGCGATCGAAGGCTTCGCCCAGTACATTGTCGCCTTCGCGGGCAGTCAGCAGCACCACGTAGGTGTAATGGTCGCTCTGCTCGTCGGCCTGGCGGATGCGGGTGGTCAGCTCCAGGCCATCCATTTCCGGCATCAGCCAGTCGGCGACCATGACACTGGCCGGGCGTTGTTCGTGCATGGCCAGGGCGTCCATGGCGGAACTGGCAAACCTGATGTCGGTATAACCCGCTTGAGACAGGGTATGGCCGATAACCGCGCTGCTGAATTTGGTATCGTCCACTACCATGATGCTTAACTGCGGGTTGGGCATGGCAAGGCTTCCGTTCAGGGTCTATGTCGTTTGAGGCTATAATGCCACGAGCTTGTGCTGTTGTTTTGCTATGAATGTCATAAAAATGTGTTTTATCGAGGTTAATGCATGCCATCGTTCGACGTGGTGTCCGAATTGGACAAACATGAAGTCACTAACGCCGTGGACAATGCGGTCAAGGAGCTGGACCGGCGCTATGACCTGCGTGGCAAGGGCAGTTTTGAGTTCAAGGACAAGGATCTTCTGGTGCAGTTGACGGCCGAAGCGGACTTTCAGTTGGGGCAGATGCTGGAGATCCTGCAAATGAGCCTGATCAAGCGCAAGATCGATATTCAGTGCCTGGAGATCAAGGATGCCTATGCTTCTGGCAAACTGGTCAAGCAGGAGGTTGTGCTGCGTGAAGGTATCGACAAGGAACTTGCCAAGAAGATCGTGGCTCTGATCAAGGACTCCAAGCTCAAAGTTCAGGCGGCGATCCAGGGCGATCAGGTCCGGGTAACCGGCAAGAAGCGTGATGATCTGCAGGATGTCATGGCCTTGCTGCGTGGCGCCAAGCTTGAAATGCCGCTGCAGTTCAATAATTTTCGCGATTGAAAAAGCGCTGATTGAATTTAAAGTCGGTGTCAGCCCCAGCAGGGCTGCTGGGTTTTCGTGTAATTAAAAAATCAGGAGAAGGTAATGGAAGATGTTATGACCCAATTGGATGGTCTGCAGGAGGCGTGGTTGCCGCTGGTCATGCAGTACGGCGGTCAGGTGCTGCTGGCGCTGATCACCCTGTTGGTCGGTTGGTGGATCATTGGGCGGATCAGCACCACCGTGCTGCGGCTGATGGAAAAGCGCAACGTCGAGGCGACCTTGCACGGTTTCATCGGCAATTTGGTCAATATTGGTCTCAAGGTTCTGTTGCTGATCAGTGTCGCCGGCATGATCGGTATTCAGACCACTTCGTTCATCGCGCTGATCGGTGCCGCCGGTTTGGCTGTCGGTCTGGCGCTGCAGGGCAGCTTGGCCAACTTCGCCGGTGGTGTACTGATTCTGTTCCTGCGTCCGTTCAAGGTCGGTGAATATATCGAGGCTCAGGGTACGGCCGGTACCGTGGACAGCATCCAGATCTTCCATACCGTACTCAAGACTCCGGACAACAAGACCGTGGTGATCCCCAACGGTAGCCTGTCCAATGGCAATATCATCAACTATTCGCGCCAGCCGACCCGGCGGGTCGACATCAATATCGGTATTGACTACGGCGATGATGTGAAGAAGGCCCGCGAGATTCTGCTGCGTCTGGCTCAGGCAGATGCCCGGGTGTTCAAGGATCCGGCGCCGGTGGTCTGGTTGGTGTCGTTGGGTGACAGCTCGGTCGATCTGTCCCTGCGTATGTGGACCAAGACCGAGGACTACTGGGGCGTTTTCTTTGACACCATCGAGGCGGCCAAGGAAACCTTCGACCAGGAAGGCATCACCATCCCATTCCCGCAGCGTACTGTGCATATGGTCGCGCAAGCCAGCAACGGCTGATCTGTTTGGGGGCGTCTATGGCGCCCCCAATCGTTTCTTACCCCTCATCAATCCCTGGGCGCCTGCTGCGGTCGGGGTGTGCGACCTTTAGCAATATCGCTACCAGAATGATCGCCGGAACCCCGGTCAGGGCGGTGATGATGAAGAACATCTCCCAGCCGACATGCGCGGCCAGAACTCCGGTGAAGCCGGCGGCGAACTGCCCTGGAAGGGTCATCAGTGAGCTGAACAGCGCGTACTGGGTGGCGGTGTAGGCGGTGTTGGTCAGGCTCGACAGGTAGGCGATGAAGACTGAGATCGCCAGGCCGCCGGTGATGTTGTCGGCAATAATCGCCATTATCAGGCCATGCTGCTGGGGACCGATATGGGCCAGCCAGGCAAAGGTCAGGTTGGTCGCCGGGGCCATGAAGGCGGTAAACAGCAGAATTGGCGCAATCCCGAAACGAGCCACCAGCACTCCACCGATGGCGGCGCCGGCCAGGGTCATGGCCAGGCCGAATGCGGCAGCGATATTGGCGATTTCGGCCTTGCTGAAGCCCAGGTCCAGATAGAACGGGTTGGCCATCACGCCCATGAAGATATCGCTGATGCGAAAACAACCGATGAACAGCAGGATGATCAGTGCGGCTTTGCCATAACGCTGGAAAAACTCGGCGAACGGGCAAACCACGGCACCGATGAACCAGGCTGTGATGCTTCTGCGCCAGCCATTGTGTTGGGTGTTGGCCAGGTAACTGTTGACCCGCTGCTCGAACTGGGCAGTCGACTGGGTAACCGCAACCTTGGGTTCGGCGATGATCAGAGTGGTGATGATGCCGACCAGCATCAACAGCGCCATACACAGATAGGCCAGAGTCCAGCCGTTGACTACGGTGATCAGTCCCCAGTCATAGAACAGGGTGCGCAATGAATTGAGCACCAGATTGATGGCCAGGCCAATACGTGACCGGCCACCAGCTTCCTCGGTGTAGACCGGTGGTGGGGCTGTGGGGTCCAGGGCGGCGATGTGCAGGGCTCCGGCCCCGGCGGCCAGGATCGCCACCCGGTAACCGGTGACATAGGTAGCGGCCATGGCCGCCTGGCGATGCTTGGCTTCAGCCTCGACCCGGTAGGCGTCGATGGCGATGTCTTGGGTGGCTGAGCCAAAGGCGGTTAGAATGCCGAACAATGCGATCAGGCCCAGATTTTCGCGTGGATCGGTTAGCGCCATTCCCAGCAGGGAGCCGGCGATAACCACCTGAGCCAGTATCATCCAGGCCCGGCGCCGACCGAGCCAGCGGGTCAGCAGCGGGACTGGCGCACGGTCGATCACGGGGGCCCAGAGTACCTTGATCGAGTGGGCCATGCCGACCCAGCTCAGAAAGCCGATGGCGGCCAGGTCAATGCCCAGGTCGCGCAACCAGGCACTGAAGGTGCCACCAACCAATAACAGCGGCAGGCCGGCGGAAAAGCCGAGGAACAGCATGCCCAGAACCCGGGGATTGAGGTAAACCCGCAGCCCTTCGTGCCGGGAGCTATTGGCCAGGGTTTCGCTGTGTGATGCTTTCATGGAGTTCCTTGGGGTGTATGAGGCTCAATCCGGCCAGCCATAACGTTTCATATTGACTCGTCGAGCGCTAACCATAATGCCTTCGTCCATCAGTCGGCGGTATTGTTCCTGACCGGCCGGGCTATCGGCTGGCAGTGACAACTGCCCCTGGCTGTTGACCACGCGGTGCCAGGGCAGATTACTGCCCTCCGGCAACTGCCCGAGCCAGCGACCGATTTGCCGGGCACCGCGTCCCAGGCCCGCCAGTTGGGCCAGTCGGCCGTAGCTGGTGACCCGACCAGCGGGGATGCTGGCCAGCGCTTGCAGGAAACGTTGCCAGGATTCATTGGTCGAACCCTGGGGAATGCTTGCTGGCACTGGTGGCTGGGGCATGAATAGTAATGCTCGAATCTGACTTGATGTTAAGGATGTTGTATGTGGTGCAGGCCGTACTGTCTTTTGTTGTTGCTGTGTTTCAGCTTGCCGACCCTGGCCGATACCCTGTGGCTCGACAATGGTGATCGACTGACCGGCAAGATCGAACTGCTTGAGGGCAGCAAGCTGGTAATAGTCACTGATTTTGCCGGTCGGGTGACGGTGGATGTCAAGCGAATCCGCACGCTGGAGAGTGATCGGACCCTGCTGGTCAAAACCCTGGGGCAGGCCGAACGGGCCATGGGGCTTATGGCTTCGGATACTCCGGGCACTGTGCTGCTGGTCAATGGCCTGCCAGAGCCCCAGGAGCTGCCGATCAGTGCGATCAGGCAGATGCTTGAGCCGCAGCCAGTGATCGAGGACTGGGTCTGGGAAGGCAAGGCCAATGTCGCGCTGGATATCAAGGATGCCGAGACCGATCAGCGTGACCTGGATATCAGCATCGATACCCAAGCCCGCCACGGCGACTGGCGGCATGGGTTGGCCTATGAGTTCGAGCGTGACTTTCGCAATGATGTGAAGAGCCGGCATGTCTGGGATGCCGAGTACGATCTGAGCTGGTTTTTTGCCGATCAGTGGTTCTGGCAGACCAGCGCCAGTTATCAGCGTGACCTCATAGGCGATATCGAGCGCCGTATACAGTTTGGTATGGGGCCAGGCTATGAGTGGTGGAATAGTGCTTTGGGGCGTTTTGAAACCTCGGCCCGGCTGGACTATCTGCAACTGGACGAGCGCACGGGCGAGACCTGGCATACCAATGCGTTAGCGCTGGAGTGGGACTACCGACGCTTTTTGTTTGGCAAGCGTTTCCAGTTGTTCCACAAGGCTGAAACCCTGATTCCCGACGATGATGCAATCCGCTATGCGGTTGATGCTGAGCTGGGGTTGCGCTATCTGCTCAACAGTTGGATGGCACTCAGCCTGAGTACCGACTGGGACTATCTCAAGACCACTGACGATACCGGGACCAACTACAAGCGCTATCGGTTAGGGCTGGGGGTCAACTGGTGAAACTAAAGGCCCGGGCCACAAGTAGCCCGGGCCGGGCGGCTAGATGCGCAGACCACCATCGAGTTCAAGGATGCGACCGGTGTAGTAGTCGTTCTCGAACAGGTAAGCCGCCGAATGGGCGATTTCGGCTGGCTTGCCCATGCGCTTGAGCGGAATGCCAGAGGTCATCTTTTCCAGTGCCTCGGGTTTCATGCCACCGGTCATCTCGGTTTCGATAAAGCCCGGGGCGATGCCGGCCACGCGAATGCCATAACGCGCCAGTTCCTTGGCCCAGACCACAGTCATGGCAGCGACCCCGGCCTTGGCTGCGGAGTAGTTGGACTGACCGATGTTGCCGGCGCGGGAGATCGAGGAAATGTTGATGATCAGGCCCTGGTTGCCCAGTTCGATCATCTTCGCCCCGACTTCACGGGTGCACAGGAACACGCCGGTGAGATTGACGTCGATCACCGACTGCCATTGCGCCAGGCTCATCTTTTGGATTTCGCCGTCCTTGCTCTTGAGCAGCAGACCGTCACGCAGGATGCCGGCATTGTTGATCAGACCGTTGATAGCGCCGAAGTCACTGGCTACCTGGTTGACCATGTCGGTGACCTGTTCTTCATTGGCGATATTGCACAGATAGGCTCGGGCATCGCCACCGGCAGCCTTACACGCGGCTACCGCTTCGTCCAGTCGCTCCTGGTTCAGATCGACCAGTGCCAGACGGGCACCCTTGGCGGCGAGAAATTCGCCCATTGATCGGCCCAGGCCCTGACCGCCGCCGGTAATGATGATCACGCTATCTCTCAATTGCATGCTTGGCACTCCTCATAGCCAATGAAATCGGATGGGAAAACAGGGCTGCAAGCATGCACCAGATGGGGTGAATAGAGAAGACCCGTTTGGCGTATTTGGTCATCTTTTGACTTTGATGTCGGTGCGGCTACCGATACTGCCATCCGTCGGCCTGTCTTGAAACGGCCGGGCAGCGTACCCATATAAGGATTTTGGTCACTGAGAGCTGAGGCTTGCATGCCGTTTTTCCGATTTCTTCTGTTGCTGGTACCGCTGCTCGAACTGGCCGGCTTGATCCTGCTGGGGCAGGCCATCGGCGTAGGGATGACTCTGCTGTGGGTGCTGGTCAGTGGTTTGCTGGGCATTGCCTTGATTCAGCGCCAGGGTTGGGCAATGGTTCAGCGCCTGCAGGTGCAAATGGCGCATGATCGCTCACCGTTTGCCGTCTTGCGCTCAGGGTTCTGGGGTGTCCTGGCGGGCGTACTGTTGATGTTCCCAGGGGTGATTACCGATGCGCTGGCGATTCCCTGCCTGCTGTTGGCCTGGCGCAGTCGTGGTCAGCCGGCTCCGGGTGAGCCGGGTGGCCCGCAGGTCTGGCAACGCGGTGGTCACACCATCATTGAGGGTGAGTGGGAAGCCAAGTCCGAGGCCGAGCGTCGCACTGACCGGCAGATTGGCGATCAGTGAAAAAATTTGCTGTACGCCCCTTGAAATGGCTTGCCTGGTCCCCATTAAGGATTCACCCGTTTTGACGAGCCCGCCACGGCGGGCAGCAGGACAGTGACGCGACTCTGCAACAGAGGTCCGTCCTTCAGGCCGCAAGGTCTGGTTTTTTAACGTGAAGTGCCGGTCTACCGGCCAATGACATTCAAATTGGGAGACTCACAACGATGAAAATCCGTCCGTTACACGATCGCGTAGTCGTTCGTCGCAGCGAAGAAGAGACCAAAACCGCTGGCGGTATCGTTCTGCCGGGCTCTGCCGCAGAAAAACCGAATACCGGTGTGGTGATAGCTGTGGGTACCGGGCGTCTGCTGGACAACGGTGACGTACGTCCGCTGGCCGTCAAAGAGGGCGACAAAGTGGTTTTCGGCCCCTATTCCGGCAGCAGCACCATCAAGATCGATGGCGAAGAGCTGCTGATGATGAGCGAGTCCGAAATCTACGGCGTGCTGGAAGGCTGAGCACTGGCTGGCAGATCCCCAACGAATTCATTGAAGGAAAGCAAACATGGCTGCTAAAGAAGTTAAATTTGGTATTTCCGCCCGCAACAAGATGCTTGACGGCGTCAACACCCTGGCCAACGCGGTCAAGGCTACCCTGGGCCCGAAAGGTCGCAACGTACTGATCGAGCGCAGCTTCGGCGCGCCGCTGATCACCAAAGACGGTGTTTCAGTCGCCAAGGAAATCGAGCTGAAAGACAAGTTCGAGAACATGGGTGCGCAACTGGTCAAGGACGTTGCCTCTCGCGCCAATGACGACGCCGGTGACGGTACTACCACTGCGACCGTTCTGGCTCAGGCCATCGTGACCGAAGGCTTGAAAGCCGTTGCTGCCGGTATGAACCCGATGGACCTCAAGCGTGGCATCGACAAGGCCACTGCCGCCATCGTCGCCGAACTCAAGAACCTGGCCAAGCCCTGTGAAGACTCCAAGGCCATCGCCCAGGTAGGCACCATTTCCGCCAACTCCGACGATTCGATCGGCAGCATCATCGCCGAAGCTATGGATCGCGTCGGCAAGGAAGGCGTGATCACTGTTGAGGAAGGTTCTGGTCTGGAGAACGAGCTGTCGGTGGTTGAGGGCATGCAGTTCGATCGTGGTTACCTGTCTCCCTACTTCGTCAACAAGCCGGAAACCATGTCCGCCGAGCTGGATAACCCGTACCTGCTGCTGGTTGACAAGAAAATCTCCAACATCCGCGAACTGCTGCCGGTTCTGGAAGCCGTTGCCAAGGCTGGTCGTCCGCTGATGATCGTAGCTGAGGATGTAGAAGGCGAAGCCTTGGCTACTCTGGTAGTCAACAATATGCGCGGTATCGTCAAGGTTGCTGCGGTCAAGGCCCCGGGCTTTGGTGATCGCCGCAAGGCCATGCTGCAGGATATCGCCATCCTCACCGGCGGTACCGTAATCAGCGAAGAAGTTGGCCTGAGCCTGGAGAGCGCTGCTCTGGAGCACCTGGGTCAAGCCAAGCGCGTTCAGATCAACAAGGACAACTCGACCGTGATCGACGGCGCCGGCGCCCAAGTGGATATCGAAGCCCGTGTGGCCCAGATCCGCAAGCAGGTCGAAGAAACCACTTCCGACTACGACCGTGAAAAACTGCAAGAGCGTCTGGCCAAGCTGGCTGGCGGTGTTGCGGTAATCAAGGTTGGCGCAGCCACCGAAGTGGAAATGAAAGAGAAGAAGCATCGCGTTGAAGACGCGCTGCACGCTACTCGCGCCGCTGTTGAAGAAGGCGTAGTACCTGGTGGTGGCGTGGCTCTGGTTCGAACCCTGGCTGCCATTGAAGGCCTGAAGGGTGACAACGAAGACCAGAACGTCGGCATCAAGCTGCTGCGTCGTGCGGTCGAAGCGCCGCTGCGCCAGATCGTCACCAACGCCGGTGAAGAAGCTGCTGTGGTTCTGCAGAAGGTCAAGTCCGGCGAAGGTAACTTCGGTTACAACGCTGCGACTGGTGAGTACGGCGACATGATCGAGATGGGTATTCTCGATCCGGCCAAGGTTACCCGTAGTGCTCTGCAGGCTGCTGCTTCGGTTGCCAGCCTGATGATCACCACCGAGGCCATGGTTGCCGAGCTGCCGGAAGAGAAGCCGGCCATGCCGGACATGGGCGGCATGGGTGGTATGGGTGGCATGGGCGGCATGATGTAAGCAGTCCGTCGCTCAGACGCTCCGAAAACCCGGTACCGTAAGGTACCGGGTTTTTTGTTGCTGGAGATACTGTCCGTGAGTCGGTGCTGGGCTACACTCGGTGGCACAATGATGCCGGGGTAGGCTCTGTAGCCTGATTTGGCTATGCAACGTCTTTCTTAGCGTCCCTGCCTTTACTGGAAACCGATACATGGCTGATGTGACCCCGGTGTTTGAGCGGCAAAGCGCCCCGCGTGGGCAGTTCTGGAAGATGACTCGGCTGTGTTGCATATGGGCTGGCTCGATTGACGCGGCCTTTTTTGTGCTTTTTCTGCTGTTGGGCTCACCGATCCTGGCCTGGATCAATATCATCAGTATTGCGATGTATGCGACCGCCATTTGGGCGCTCAAGGCCAGGCGCAACCGGCTGGCGGTAGCGCTGATCTGGATCGAGGTTACTGTGCATGCGGCCCTGGGCAGCCTACTGATCGGCTGGGACAGTGGTTTCCACTATTTTCTGCTGATGTTCATTCCTGCCCTGTTTGCCGGCATGCGTACCACGCGTCATGCCTGGTATGGCGTGCTCGGGCTCTGGGCCTTCTATGTCGCACTGGATCTTCTGATGCGCTTTGTCGAGCCCTTGCAGCCAATCAGTCCTGCGGCGCTGTTGTGGGTCCATCTGTTCAATCTGAGCGTAGTATTTCTGATGTTCAGCTATCTGTCGGTGTTTTACGTCGGTACGGTTACCCGGGCTGATCGCCATCTGCGCCGGATGGCCGCGACGGACGCTCTGACAGGGCTCTACAATCGCCGTTATGTGATCAACCTTCTGGAGCGGTCCCAGGCTGAGGGTGCGGAATTTGGGACCACAGCCTTGCTGTTGCTGGATGTCGATCATTTCAAGGCGATCAATGATCAACACGGACATGAGGCCGGCGACCTGGTGTTGCAGGCGGTCAGTCGTGCGATCAAGGCCTGTGTGCGTGAGCAGGACACTGTAGCGCGCTGGGGTGGCGAAGAGTTTCTGGCGGTATTGCCCGGTAGTGATCTGGAAAGTGCGCGCACCATAGCCGAGCGGGTCCGGCAGGCGGTGGAGCAGGCGGGCACTGGCCTTGCGTGTCCATTGTCGGTCAGTATCGGGATCAGCACGCATCAGGCCGGAGAACCGCTCAACAACAGCATTGCCCGTGCCGATGAGGCGCTTTATCGCGGCAAGTCCGCCGGGCGTAACCGGGTTGAGCTGGCCACGAACTGAGATCGGTTGAGGCGGTTGTTTTCAGAATGTAAGACATTGCCTACATGCGTTGTAAGTCAACGTTGCTGCGTGTTGTGCGTGCTGAGAGGAAATATCTTTAGTTTTTTTAGTAACATGCTGTTTTTTAAAGGTTTATTGTTTGTTGTGGTTGAGAATATGTCTTATTCATGGGCTTGTGCGGGAGTCGTAACGCGATATTATGTGCCCATGCGTTAGGGACAACGCTGTTCGGCAGGGAGCTGAACTAGGGATGATCAGGATGACGACGTCAGGATGACGGGACACGGATAGCACATAGGGAATAAAGAGTGGGCGGGTTTATCCCGCCCCTTTTTTTTGCCTGAAATTTGCCCTGGGCGGACATAAAAAGACCGACACAGGGTCGGCCTTTTTCGCGGTTTGCTGCTGGCGCTTAGCGCTCCAGATACTGCAGCTTGTCCGGCACACCATCCCACTCTTCAGCGTCGGCCAGCGCATCCTTCTTCTCGGTGATGTTCGGCCAGACGTCCGCCAGCTCAGCGTTCAGTTCGATAAACTCCTGCTGATCTTCTGGCACTTCGTCTTCGGAGAAAATCGCATTGGCCGGGCACTCAGGCTCGCACAGGGCGCAATCGATACACTCGTCCGGGTGGATCACCAGGAAGTTGGGGCCTTCGTAGAAGCAATCGACAGGGCAGACCTCAACGCAATCGGTGTACTTGCACTTGATGCAGTTGTCGGTAACAACAAAGGTCATGGTGGCTCTCCATCAGAATCAGGCGGTCGCAAAACGTGGCGCGTAGTCTAGCAGTTTTTATCGGCTGGTACAGACGCTGGCGGGGTTTTGCTACCGCACAGCGCCATTCATTGGGGCTTCAATGAAAATGACTATCATTTCTCGAAAGATCACGACAGTTCCGCTTTCCATTGGTATAGCAGTTCCAGGGCCTGACGAGGGCTGAGATCGTCAGGCTTGAGCTGTTGCAGGGCCTCCACCAAAGGGTGGGGGGCGCTGGCGAACAGATCGTTTTGCAGTGGCTGCTCGGCTGCCCGGCCTGGCGTACCGGCGTGTTGTGCAAGGCTTTGCTGCTCAAGCTGATGCAGGTGTTGGCGCGCACGTTCAATCACCGGACGTGGCACCCCGGCCAGTTGTGCTACCTGCAGACCGTAACTCTGACTGGCTGGCCCGGGCTGGACGTTGTGCAAAAAGACGATGCGCTCGTTGTGCTCGGTGGCATTGAGGTGCACGTTGGCAACGCCGGGGTCGGTGTCGGCCAGCGCAGTGAGCTCGAAATAGTGAGTGGCAAACAGGGTAAAGGCGCGTACCCGGGCCAGATACTCGGCGGCTGACCAGGCCAGCGACAGGCCGTCGAAGGTGCTGGTGCCGCGACCTACTTCGTCCATCAATACAAGGCTGGCCTCGGTGGCGTTGTTGAGAATGTTGGCGGTCTCGCTCATTTCGACCATGAAGGTAGAACGGCCACCGGCCAGGTCGTCGCTGGAGCCAATCCGGGTGAAGATGCGGTCGACACAGGACAGCTCAACCCGGCTGGCCGGGACATAGGCGCCGATATGGGCGAGCAGAACGATCAGGGCGGTCTGGCGCATGTAGGTCGATTTACCGCCCATGTTCGGGCCGGTAATGATCAGCATGCGGGTTTCAGGGTCCAGGTTCAGGTCATTGGCCACGAACGGGGTGTCCAGTACCTGCTCGACCACCGGATGCCGGCCGCCCTCAATGACAACCTGGTTATCATCGACAAACCGCGGGCGGCAGTAGTCCAGGCTGCTGGCGCGCTCGGCCAGGGTTGCCAGCACGTCGAGTTCGGCCAGGCTGGCGGCGCTGTCCTGCAGGCTGGCCAGATCCTCATTGAGGCGATCGAGCAACTCGTCATAGAGCTGTTTTTCCCGTGCCAGAGCCCGGCTGCGGGCCGACAGTGCCTTGTCTTCAAACTCTTTCAGCTCCGGGGTGATGAAGCGCTCGGCCCCCTTGAGGGTCTGACGACGCTGGTAATCGATCGGCGCCTGATCGGCCTGGCCGCGTGATAGTTCAATAAAATAGCCATGTACGCGGTTGTAGCCGACCTTCAGGGTCGACAAGCCGGTACGTTCGCGTTCGCGGGTTTCCAGATCGATCAGGTACTGGCCGGCGTTTTCGCTGATGTTTTGCAGCTCGTCCAGTTCGGCATCAAAGCCTGGGGCGATGACGCCGCCGTCACGGATTACCGCCGGTGGGTTGTCGATCACCGCACGCGCCAGCAGTTCGGCCAGTTCCGGGTAGGTGCTGACCTGTGCGGCCAATGCCCGCAGGTGCGCAATTTCCAGCGGCGCCAGCGCCTCCTGCAGTTGCGGCAGGGTAGCCAGAGCGTCGCGTAGCCGGGCCAGATCACGTGGCCGGGCTGAGCGCAAAGCGACACGGGCGAGAATACGCTCAATGTCGCCAATACCTTTGAGGATCGGTCGAATATCTTCGTGGTAGTGCTGGTCGAGCAGGCCGGCGATGCTGTCCTGACGCGCCGTGAGTATGCGCATGTCGCGCAGCGGGCGGTTCAGCCAGCGTGCCAGCAGGCGGCTGCCCATAGCGGTGGCGGTGTGGTCGAGCACATCGAGCAGGGTGTTGTCGCGCCCGCCCGAGAGGTTGCTGTCGATCTCCAGATTGCGCCGACTGGCGCTGTCGATCACCACGCTATCCTCGAACCGCTCCTGGCTAAGCGCGCGAATGTGCGGCAGAGCGGTACGCTGGGTTTCCTTGGCATAACCGAGCAGGGCACCGGCTGCACCCAGGCCCAGGGTCAGATCCTGACAGTCAAAGCCGACCAGATCCTTGGTGCCGAATTGCTGGGTCAGGGCCTTGAAGGCGCTGTCGCGGTCGAACTCCCAGGGGGCCCGGCGACGTACCGCCCGGCGGCGCTCGATCGGGGTGTTGGCTTCCCAGTCATCGGGGATTAGCAACTCAGCCGGAGCCAGGCGTTCGAGTTCGCCGAGCAGGGTTTCCCAGCCCTTGAGCTCCATGACGCAGAAGCGCCCGCTGTTGATGTCCAGAGTGGCCAGGCCGAAGCCGCGCTCGCTGCCGAGCAGGGCGGCCAGCAGGTTGTCACGGCGCTCATCGAGCAGGGCTTCATCGCTGACCGTGCCGGGCGTGATGATTCGCGCCACCTGGCGCTCGACCGGGCCCTTGCTGGTGGCTGGGTCGCCAACCTGCTCACAGATCGCGACAGACTCGCCAAGCTTGACCAGTTTGGCCAGATAGCCCTCGGCGGCATGAAACGGAATGCCGGCCATGGGAATCGGCTGGCCACCGGACTGGCCGCGGGCGGTCAGAGTGATGTCGAGCAGGCGCGCGGCCTTTTTCGCATCGTCATAGAACAGTTCGTAGAAATCGCCCATGCGGTAGAACAGCAGCTGATCCGGATGCTGCTGTTTGATGCTGAAATATTGTTGCATCATTGGCGTATGGCTGGCGGATTTCTCGGCGCGGCTCATGAAAGTCCCTGGTCAGTCGAATGAAAACAGCCCGATAGTCTACGCAAACCCGCTCAAGGAGAACACATGTCGCATTACGATCCGTTGATCGATACCGCCGCTGCCCGGCTTGGCAATGCGCTGCGCCGTCATGGGCTGACGGTAACCACCGCCGAGTCCTGTACTGGCGGCGGCATCGCCGAGGCCATTACCCGGGTCAGCGGCAGCTCGGCCTGGTTCGAAACCGGGTTCGTTACTTACGCCAACGCCAGCAAGGCGCGTCTGCTGGGGGTTAGCGAATCCGACCTGGCCGAGCACGGTGCGGTCAGTGAGCCTGTGGTGCGGGCTATGGCTCAGGGCGCCCTGGAGGCCGCCGGTGCCGATCTGGCGGTGGCAGTCAGCGGTATTGCCGGGCCTGATGGTGGTTCGGCACAAAAGCCGGTAGGCACTGTATGGTTTGCCTGGGCGGTGCGCGGCGGTGAGGTGCACAGCGAGTGCCGACGACTGCAGGGCAATCGCCGTGAAGTGCGGGCCCAGACCGTGCTCAAGGCCCTGGAAGGGCTGGAGAAGCGGGTTGCCAAGCCGTTGGCACTCTGAACTGAAAAGAGGGGTAGGCGAGGCCAGTCTTCTATGGAATAATACTGACCAAATATACAGTAGTTGATTCGTCGACCACCCGTCACTCCAGAGAGGATGCACAATGGACGAGAACAAAAAGAAGGCGCTTTCCGCGGCTTTGAGTCAGATTGAACGTCAGTTTGGCAAAGGCGCCGTGATGCGCATGGGCGACCATGAGCGCCAGGCCATTCCGGCCATCTCGACCGGTTCTCTGGGACTGGATATCGCCCTCGGTATTGGTGGGCTGCCCAAGGGCCGGATCGTTGAAATCTATGGTCCGGAATCTTCCGGTAAAACCACCCTGACTCTGTCGGTCATTGCCCAGGCACAGAAGCATGGCGCCACCTGCGCCTTCGTCGATGCCGAGCACGCACTGGACCCCGAGTACGCCGGCAAGCTTGGCGTCAACGTCGACGACCTGCTGGTTTCGCAGCCCGATACCGGTGAGCAGGCGCTGGAAATCACCGACATGCTGGTACGCTCCAATGCGGTCGACGTGATCATCGTCGACTCGGTGGCAGCGCTGGTACCCAAGGCTGAGATCGAGGGCGAGATGGGTGATCATCACGTCGGCGTACAGGATGCAGTATTAGCCACTGCGGCATAGTTTAGGTTCACTTAGGAGGTATCCCTTTCTCATTAGGGAAACGCCCTAAGCTAATCAGTAAGACCCGATTAATTATTAATTTAAATGGTCATCAAGAATGGATCAGGCAAAAAGCAAAGCGTTAGAAGCGGCTCTTTCTCAAATTGAGAAGCAGTTTGGTAAGGGTTCCATCATGCGGCTGGGCTCCGACCGCACTATGGATATAGATGTTATATCGACTGGCTCACTCGGCTTGGACATCGCCTTGGGGGTGGGTGGGTTGCCGCGCGGCCGTATCGTTGAAATCTATGGGCCGGAGTCTTCTGGTAAAACCACGCTTACGCTGTCGGTGATTGCTGAAGCGCAGCGTCAAGGTTTGACTTGTGCATTTGTCGATGCTGAGCACGCGCTTGATCCGATCTACGCAGCCAAGCTCGGCGTTAATATTGACGAACTCCTGTGCTCACAGCCTGACACTGGTGAGCAGGCACTTGAAATCGTAGACATCTTGACGCGTTCTGGGGCAGTCAATCTTATTGTCGTTGACTCTGTTGCTGCTCTTGTTCCGAAGGCTGAGATTGAAGGCGAAATCGGGGATTCCCATGTAGGTCTTGCCGCCCGAATGATGTCGCAGGCGATGAGGAAGATCACTGGTAACCTGAAGAACTCCAATACTATGTGTATCTTCATTAACCAGATTCGTATGAAGATCGGTGTAATGTTTGGCAACCCGGAAACCACCACCGGCGGTAACGCCCTGAAGTTCTACGCCTCGGTGCGCCTGGACATCCGTCGTACCGGCGCGGTCAAGGAAGGCGAGGAAGTGGTGGGCAGCGAAACCCGTGTGAAAGTGGTCAAGAACAAAGTTGCTGCTCCATTCAGGCAAGCAGAGTTCCAGATCGTTTACGGTCAGGGTATTAGCAAGGCGGGTGAGATCGTTGACCTCGCTGTTGCTAACAACTTTGTTGAAAAGTCAGGCGCTTGGTACTCCTTCGAAGGTAACAAGATCGGCCAAGGTAAGGCCAATACCATGAAATGGCTGTTGGAAAACAAACCTACTATGGACAAGCTGGAAGGTATGATTCGCGAAAAGTTGATGTCTAAGCCTCAGGCTGAAACCTCTGCACGTCTCGCAACCCAAGAAGAACTGGCTGACGACTATTGATATCTCGTGGCGGTCTAAGGTCGATGCTGACAATCGATAGTTAAGTTTCTACCCCATATAAAGCCTAGGGATGGTCTGAAGTAGAGCATGCCCTCAACCGTCATCCGTAGATCTGGCTTGTGGTAAACGCTTGTTGAAGCAGAATTTTTTCCATCTTCGACCAAAGCTCGTCACTGAGCATCGATCGGGGCATTGCAAACCCGCAGGGTTACTGGTGTAGGAACCTCGATTCTGCGGGTTTGCTCTTCTTCCTCAATGCCCCCGCCGCAAAACGTCAACAGCCCCTAGGAGCCTGTCGGACTTTCTGACTCTTCCTTGCGTTGAAAGTATTCGTGACAATCGGGGCCCTGCCACTGAGAGTCCTTGCCGATGAGCCGTTTCGTCCCCGCTGACCGAGACACTGCGTACCTGCTGTCGCCCTCGGTGGACGAATGGCTGCCGGCTGATCACCTGGCACGGTTCGTGGTCGAGGTCATCGAGCAACTCGATCTGAGCGAGCTGACCGGCCAGTACGCCGGCCGGGGTTCGGCCGTGCTCCTGGGGCTGCTGATCTACGGCTACGCCAACGGCATGCACTCCAGCCGCAAGATCGAACGCGCGACCTATGACTCGGTGGCGTTTCGCTATGTGGCGGCCAACACGCATCCTGATCACGACACCCTGGCCACGTTCCGCCGGCGCTTCCTGAAAGAGGTCGAGTCGCTGTTCGTCCAGGTGCTGATGCTGGCGCGCGAGATGAAGCTGCTCAAGCTGGGTCATATTGCGCTCGACGGCACAAAGATCCAGGCCAACGCCAGTAAGCACAAAGCCTTGTCCTGGGCGCACGCCAACAAGATCGAGGCGCAGTTACGCCAGGAAGTCCAGCAGTTGCTGGCGCTGACCGAGAGCAGCGACCGTAGCGCCATCCCCGATGGCATGGAGGTGCCGGCGGAGAACATCAAGCGCTTGCATGTGCTGCGCGCGATGTGACACGGCCAAAAAGTACGCCCCGGCGGTTGCCCAAGCAGTCGCTCGGGTGTGCTGACACACCGTCCCAGGGCCGTGCCAACCAACTCGGATGCCTGAACGGAACAGCCTCGCACCCAAAAACTCCCTGATCCCGCCCTGGCGGTCCTTGCCGAGTTAAGTCCTACAGGCTCCTAGGTTCAGTTGCATCATGGCTCTCCTGTTCCGTCTGGCGCAGCAACCCGTTTGATCCGGCATGGACGTTTTACCTTGAGCGCCGAAGAGCGCGTCGTCTGGTAGCCCGGTCGTATTCAGGCTGTTGGAAGGCTCGAGCCGTATGAGGGGAGACTCTCAAGTACGGTTCTCAGGGGAGGCAGGAGTGGTAACACCCCTGCTTTACCCGACTGAAGGTCCACATCGGTGCCGATGCCGAGTCCGTCTTGGTGCATAGCGTGGTGGGTACGGCGGCCAACATGGCCGATGTCACCCACGTCGACCAACTGCTGCACGGCGAGGAGAACGTGGTCTGTGCCGACGCCGGTTATACCGGAGTGGAGTAGCGGCCCGAGCATGATGGACGTGCGGTCATCTGGCAGATCGCGGCGCGGCGTAGCACCTACAAGAAGCTGAGCAAGCGCAGCGCCCTGTACAAGGCCAGGCGCAAGATCGAGAAGGCCAAGGCTCAGGTGCGTGCCAAGGTTGAGCACCCGTTCCGCGTGATCAAGCGGCAGTTTGGCTACACCAAGATGCGTTTCCGGGGGCTGGTGAAGAACACCGCACAACTGGTGACGCTGATCGCCCTGTCCAACCTGTGGATGGCCCGCCGACATTTGCTGACGAATGCAGGAGAGGTGCGGCTGTAATGCAGGAAATGGCTGCCGCGAGCTACTCGCGACGGCTGAAAGCACCGAAATGAGCGAGCTATCTGGTCGATTTTGACCCGGTGCCCGTCTTCAAAATCGGCGAAGGCCGAAGTCGGCCAGAAATAGCGGCCTACTTCAGACCTTCCCTAGTAAATATTTTGCACCACCGATCATGCCGACTACACTTAAGTGTAGTTTTAATATTTAACACCGTAACCTATGGTGAAAATTTCCAGTCAGCTGGCGCGAGAATAGCATAATGAAAATAATAATAAATAATGATTTCCCGGTCGCTAAGGTCGGAGCGGATCAAATTACGACTCTAGTAAGTGCCAAAGTTCATAGTTGCATATATCGGCCAAGATTGAGTATCGCGGATGGAGCCGCTCCCAGAGTATGCCTTTACAGAGCCCCACCTGGATATGGGAAAACCGTTGCTCTTGCGTTCGAGTGGCTACGCCACAGAACAGCCGGACGTCCTGCAGTGTGGCTTTCTTTAAGAGCCAGTTCTTACAGTGAATTTGATATCTGCGCAGAGATTATTGAGCAGCTTGAAACTTTCGAAATGGTAAAATTCAGCCGTGTGAGAGAGGGTGTGAGCAAGCCTGCGCTCTTGCGAGACCTTGCATCTAGTCTTTGGCAGAGCACCTCGAATAACGAGATAGAAACGCTAGTTTGTTTGGATAATATTAATCATGACTTAGACTTGCCGTTGTTGCACGCACTTATGGAGTTTATGTTAAATACACCAAAAAATATCAGGTTTGCAGTTGCAGGCAATACAATAAAAGGGTTCTCGCAGCTTAAACTTGCAGGCGCTATGCGGGAGTACACCGAGAAAGACTTGGCCTTTAGCGCAGAAGAGGCGGTGGCGTTAGCGGAGGCAGAGTCTGTTCTTGGAGTTCCTGAAGAACAGATAGAGACCTTGGTGCAAGAAGTTGAGGGGTGGCCTGCTCTTGTAGTTTTTTTGTTAAAGCGTGAGTTGCCGGCCAAGCATATTTCAGCAGTAGTTGAAGTAGACAATTACTTTAGGGATGAAATATTTGAGGCGATTCCCGAGCGCTATCGTGTTTTTCTTGCAAATTCTTCATTGCTCGATTTCGTGACGCCTGATCAATACAATTATGTATTCAAATGCGTCAATGGGGTCTCATGTATTAAGTATTTAAGCACTAATTACATGTTGCTTCGCCATGTGAGCGGTGAGCCAGCGCAGTTTACACTGCATCCAGTACTGCGTAATTTTCTACGAGAAATTACTTGGACTGAAAATCCTGCTAAAAGATCCTACCTGCTTAAGCGTGCAGCTTTCTGGCATTGGCGTAGAGGTGAATACCAGTATGCAATACGAATATCCCTACGGGCGAATGACTGTCGCTGGGCAGTCAGCATGTCTGAGAGAATAATTTTAGATTTGTCATTTCGTCAGGGCGAAATAGATGCGCTGAGACAGTGGCTGTCAGAGCTGCCGAAGCAGGCCTGGCACAAAAAACCCATAGTGCTTATTAGTTACGCGTGGGTATTGTATTTCAGTCAGCAAGGCGCGCGAGCAGAGAAGTTAATTAAAGACCTATCTTCACAATCCGATAAAAAAAATAAATGGCAAGAAAAGGAATGGCTGCAGCTTGTGCTTGCAATAGGTAAAGCAACGAAAGATGAAATGCTTTCGAGTGAGGAGCTCTGTAATAAGTGGATTAGTTTATTTGGGGATTCAAACGCAGTTGGAAAAGGGGCCGCGCTAACCTGTTTGGCTTTTATTTTTGCCAGTGAGTATAGATTTGCAGAGTTGGAGAAGGTGCTGGCTCAGGCCCAAGCCGTGAATAAATTTGCAAAACAAAATTTTGCTTTTGGTTGGCTGTATGTCGCGAGGTTTCAACAAGCCCTAGCAAGCGGAAAAATGGGCTGGGCGAGGCAGATTATAACTCAAGCACGCACAGACAGTCGCGCGCAGATGATGGAATCCGAGTTTACTTCGAAAATGTTTGACGCTCTAGAGCTTGAGTTACATTATGAATTGCGCTGCTTGGACACCTCAGAAGAAAAGCTCTCCAAAATTTTAGAGTTCATTTCCAATCACGGGGTGACAGACGTGTTTTTTTCCGTATGCCGTGCTGTGTCAGCTTGGCGGCTTGGAAGGAGTGACCTAAATGGCTCCATTGAGATATTGGAGTGGGCGAAGGCGCATGCGGTTGAAAAAAATCTACCAAGATTGGAAGTTATGAGCCAAATTGAGATCTATCAGCGCTTAGTCTGTCAAGGCATAACGGGCATAAATAATTTAAAAACTCTTGAAGATCATAAGATTTTCTCCGGACAGCACTCAGCCCCCCTAAAAGCACGCCTGCTGCTTGTTCAATCACTAGTGCTTTCCCGAGATCGGAACTTTCATAGTGCCGCGCACAGAGCGTTATTGGCTATTCAGCAAGCCCGTAAAATTAACGCGGGCCAGCTGGAAGTCCGTGGATTATTGTGTTTGGCCGGAGCGCAGGCAGGTGCCGGTGATTTAAAAAAGGCTCAGCTTAACATTGTTTATGCAGTGGAGATAGCAAAACAGCTTCAATGCTTTCAAACAGTTCTTGATGAAGTATGTTTAATTGAGCGAATAATACCGGCTTCATGTGAAGCCTTCACAGCAGTTAATTTAGATCAAGCGATTGGGGCTTTTAGTCTTCCGCGAATAGTTGAGATTGGAAAGTCCGCAGAGAATAAAGCTGACGCTTTATTGACACGGAAGCAGATTGCTGTCTTGAGGCTTGTAAAAGAGGGGTGCTCAAACAAACAAATAGCAACAAATATGCATGTCACCGAAGATGCTATAAAGTGGCATATGAGGAAAATATTTGCCACCTTGAATGTAGTGAATCGCACGCAAGCAACAATTGAAGCTGAGCGTCAAGGAATTATCTAAAATAATCGGCATTAAGTGATATAGTGAAAAGTATACCGGAGAGAGAATTATGGCAATCGTTGTTGTTGGCGCTGGTACAGCTGGAGTAAATGCTGCGTTCTGGCTTCGTCAATATGGTTATAAAGGGGAAATTAGGATTTTTAGCAGGGAGTCTGTGGCGCCTTATCAGCGGCCTCCTCTATCCAAGGCTTTTCTGACAAGTGAGATTGCAGAATCCGCAGTGCCATTAAAGCCAGAAGGTTTTTATACGAATAACAATATTACCATTTCGTTAAATACACCGATTGTATCAATCGACGTGGGGCGTAAGATAGTTTCTTCTAAAGATGGAAAAGAATACGCGTATGAAAAATTGATTCTTGCAACAGGTGCTAGCGCACGTAGGTTAACCTGCGAGGGGTCTGAACTGTCTGGGGTCTGCTATTTACGCAGTATGGAAGACGCCAAAAATTTACGTAGGAAACTTGTGGAGAGTGCGTCTGTTGTTGTGTTGGGCGGCGGAGTAATCGGGCTTGAAGTCGCCTCAGCTGCGGTGGGCTTAGGGAAGAGGGTCACAGTGATAGAAGCCGCCCCGCGTGTAATGGCGCGCGTGGTTACGCCGGCAGCAGCAAACTTAGTCAGAGCCCGCCTGGAGGCTGAAGGAATTGAGTTCAAGCTGAATGCGAAATTAACGTCTATAAAGGGCAGGAATGGCCATGTTGAACAATGCGTACTTGAAAGTGGAGAAGAAATTCAGGCGGATCTGATTGTAGTTGGAATCGGTGCTATCCCAGAGCTAGAGCTGGCAACTGAGGCGGCCCTTGAAGTGAGTAATGGTGTTGTGGTCGATGATCAGATGTGTACATCGGATACAAGTATATATGCAATCGGCGACTGCGCAATGGCTAGAAATCCTTTTTGGGGAACGATGGTACGTTTAGAGACAATTCATAATGCGGTTACACACGCTCAAATTGTCGCAAGTAGCATCTGTGGCACATCAACACCAGCACCAACCCCACCACGGTTCTGGTCTGATCTTAAAGGGATGGCGCTGCAAGGACTTGGTGCTCTAAAGGACTACGATAAACTCGTTGTTGCAATTAATAACGAAACTCTTGAACTAGAAGTCCTTGCGTACAAGCAGGAGCGACTGATTGCAACTGAGACAATAAATTTGCCTAAACGTCAAGGTGCGCTTGCAGGGAGTATAAAATTACCTGATTAGCAATGATGCTCAGCCACTCGAACCAACGGTCGCGATAGGGACGGCAGTTACCTGCCGCCCCCCGCACTCCGTACGTGCGGAACTACCGCGTAAAATGTGGCCCAGGCTGTTATGTGGCGCTTGGGCGGGGAAGTATTGCCATATTTGGTGATGACCGTTTTCTACGCCACATAAATCGGTGGTGGCTATGGTGGGATTTCCCTTGCTGAAATGGGAGATCCGATCATGTTCGAGCTCTTATTCAAATACACTGCTGTGTTGGCGGTAAGCGTTCCATAAGCTCCACCTTCAACTGAGCTATCCGTTTCTGGACGCTGGGCGCCCTGTTTTCCCCAGTGGGGCCCCGCCATGATGCGTCCCGACACCAAGGTGCAGAAGGTCTGCCTGTATCCAAAGCCCGTCGACTTCCGCAAATCCATCAACGGCCTGCCGTTGCTGTTCGTGTTCCTCAATCGCACCCGTAGCCAGGACAAGATCCTCTACTGGGAGCGAAAAGGTTTCTGCCTCTGGCTCAAGCGCTTGGAAGCCGAGCGCTTCAAGACCAAGCACAATGCCGGCGATACGCGCGCCGATCTGGACCTGAAGCGCCAGGTGCACGCCCAGGTTTTTCCGGAAGCCTTGTCACCGCTGGCCGCAGGCGGTACCCGGGCTGGTGTCGATGTGGTCGAATGGCTGCGGCGGTTGTGACGAAGTTATGTGGAGTTGCCGAGACTGAAGCTGGCGTCACATCAGAGGTCGAACTGCATTTACTCCACATAACTGGCCGCTACACATAAATCGAGTAATGTTGAGCTCAACATTACTCGATGACTGGGGCCTGGCCCCGTTCAACGCCGAACAACGGCGCGACATGCTTGAACTGTTGGACGACCGCTACGGCCAGCGCTCAACCATCGTGACCAGCCAGATGCCGGTGGACAGTTGGCACGAATTGATCGGCGATCCGACCTTGGCCGATGCCATCCTCGACCGCCTGGTTCACAACGCTTACCGGATCAATCTCAAGGGCGAATCAATGCGCAAGCGGGCGAAGAAATTGATGACGCTGGGCACCTCAGACTAACAATGCCAACTCTGCGTCGCTGCGCTCCGACTGCCTGTCCGAATGATCGTGGAACAGGTGTCCGGATCAGCGTGGGCTGAATGTCCGAATGGCGTGGAATCCACAGGAGAGGTGCGCCTGTAATGGGGGAAATGGGCGCTGCGAGGTTATCGCGGCGGTTAAAAACTCTCTGTTTCACATAAACTAACTTTCCGGACAGCCAACTAGTCACCCCCCAAAACGAGCGCGGACAGAGCCAGAATTAATACAACTTAAATACCTTTGCTGCTCTTCCCAAATCACCAGCCAACTTAACTAAATACTGATTTACCTCCGAAATTCTCCTGCTACCCAACTCAACTCCTGCCGCAATTTCTCTAATAATATTTGCATTATCCAGCATGTCTTTTACAACAGCACTCTGCTCCTCTGAAGCAGTTGCAACTTGTGCAATCTGCAACATAACTTGGGATACTGAATCTACAATCTTCTCAATTGATCTACTAGCTTCGCTTGCTGCATTAACACTATTTTTTGATTCAACGACACAGTCTCCCATGACACCAAGAGCAAAAAATATACCTTTATTTAAAGAAGCAATCATCGCCTGAATTTCATAAGTGGAATTATTTGTACGTTGAGCTAAGCTTCGAACTTCATCAGCAACAACAGCAAAGCCCTTCCCGGCCTCGCCTGCATGTGCAGCCTCAATCGCGGCATTCAAAGCCAGCAGATTTGTTTGATCAGTGATTTGATCAATAATTTCAATGATTTTACCTATTTTTGCAATATCAGCTTCAATGCATTTAATAGCCACATGTGAATCATTAACTCGTTGTGACAAGGCATTTATAGATGATACGGCTGTTTCAATAGCTTTTTGACCATGAACCGCCAACTGCCGCCCCTCAGATGATAGTGCTGAGGACTTATTTGCCGCATTTGAAGTTTCAGTTATAGCGAAAGAAATCTGTGATAGCGCACTGACAAATTCGTCGATCTTACCTGCTTGGTCACATATATCGTTTGACGTGCTTTGTGAAATATTTAAAGCCTCGCCCGCTGAATTAAACAGATCACCTTGTATGTGTTTTATTGATTCAATCAAGGCGCTTACCCCAGCCCCCATCGCAATGATTGAAGACTGCATTTTACCCACTTCGTCATTGCTCGGTATAGTGCGATATGTAAGATCACCTCTTGACATATCATTCATGACATGAACTATTTCATCTATTGAACTGCGAGTCTTTTTCATAAGAAGAAAAATAACAACAAAAAAGAGACAATTAATTGATACAACAAGAAAATACACGTAAGCTTTAACGCGTTTGGAAATATCTGCAATTTCAATCCCGAAGCGATTAGAGTTCGTGTAGGGCCAACTTACAAGTCGTTTCATTTCCTCAATATGCCCAGGGTTTAATCCATCTTTATAAATGCTACTTGCATACCTCTCGAGCAGCCCAAGTTTTATTTCTGAAGCTTCAGACAGCTCAAGAATCAAGCCCTTTCCCAGTAATCTTAAAAGAGCTTTATCACCCTTCCACAAACTGTTTACAGCTGTAGTTTGTCTACGAGCCCTCTGCACCTGCCCTACTATAAAACTTATATTTATTTCTTTTTTATGCAGCTCGTAGTACACCTTGCTCAAGGCAACAACATGCTCCCTTTCAAAATAAGCAAATTCAGCCATCTTATGCATTAATCGCATCCCGAATAGCGCAACAAAAAAAGAAAATCCTGCCATAACAAGAATCAAAAAAAATCGACACCGCAGCGAACAGTTCATATTAACCCCTCTAAGCGCTATGGCAAGTTGAAAGCATTCAAAAATATTTATTTTTATCCACGTATTCTGGAGCATAATACAGAAGGCGGTTTTTGCCAATCATCTTGTTGTTCTCCCACTGTTCAAGAAGTCTCTGCAAAGTATCACGCAACCTAATTTCTCTCCACATAGGAAAATCAGGCCATTTACTCTCACATCTAACATGGTACGGCTGGACTCATCTTTAGTCTGCCTTCAACTACTCCTTGGTGTAGTTATCTAAATAATATTATTGCTGCGGCAATCAACCCGGGCACTTGCTCGTGCACATGGAATTCAAGCGCTTGTGAATCTTGCAGGGTAGTTGCGGATTATGGAGGGCTTAGTGCGCCAGTTAAAGCTGGCGGAGGGTAGTCGATGACAGTTCGATACTGGTAATAAATGGCGAATCAACCAGACCCCGAGTCATGCATGTTGCGCCGTGAGGTTCAGGGTAAAGCGTTGACAGGGGAAACCGATGGGCCAGCCATGGAGCCGCGTAATCACAAATTCGGGATGCCGATGCTGTTAAGCGAAGCAGAAGGCTATACGGAGCATGACGATACCCGAGGCAGGAGCCGTATGCGGTAGTTCCGCACGTACGGATCCGTGCGGGGGGCGGCAGGTAACCGCCGTCCCTACCGCGACCAGTTTTCTGCTGCATCACGATGGCTCGCGGCGACACGTGTTCTCCATGGGCTATGTCGCGCACACGAAGTTTGGTTAAGTCGCAGGCTCGCAGCTTGCTGTCGATGGACGAGTCGAATAGAGCAAGATCCCAGGATCTCTCCGCAATCTGGAGCCTTACACGGATGGCCCATATATCGCTGATCCGGAGCGGGGCTTTCAAGAAAAAAGCACCCTCTCTAATGGATCGAAAGAGTGCTGCGACAGTGACAGACCTGATTACTTAGAAAACATATGACGCACCAAGACTGAGAATGAAAGGATCAACCTCAATTTTAGTAGAAACAGGAACCGGGCCAAGAGTACCTGTGACGTCCGTTTTGAAAGGAATATAACGCACATCTGAATTTAGCATCCATGAGTTACCAAGGTCATATCTAAGGCCAACCTGAAAAGCAGGCGCCCATTTATCCTTAATATCAAACGAACTCAAAGCACCGTCGGTTTTATCAAAAAATAGCACCCGACCAACACCAACCCCAACATATGGATAAAGTCGCTCAAAGCTATCGTAATGATATTGAAGCGAAAGAATTGCAGGGCCGTAATCAACTTCACTGACTCTTCCCAGCGAGGAGATTGATTTCTCACCTTGAAATTTAGCCCTAGCTGGCACCCCAACAAAAAAATCCACCGCTATATTTGAGCTAACAAAATAGGCGATATCAAACGTAAGTGTTGTATCATTACCAATACTTACATCAGCATTTGGCAAAGCCCCCCCTCCAACATTTAGATCGCCAAGCTCCTCACCCACATAGACCTTAGAAAAATTGAAGCTAGCGACCCAGTCACCCTGATTATAGCCAGCAGATTTCGCCGGATAATTTTCATTCGCCCATGCAGTGGCCGCCCCCAAAACAAAATTAGCAACCAACACCGGCATCGCGATTACTTTATAATTAGAAAAACTCATTGTGCTACCCTCGTTTTGTTGTCGACATATTCTTAAATAGAACTGCTAACATGTCACAGAGACTGATATCTAAAAAATCAGTCAAAGCCCATACAGAAAGCTTATTCACAGACAGAAGAACTACTGCGCAATAAAATATCACCATATTTCTCGCGCAAACGATTCTTCAAAATCTTGCCAGTACCATTGCGTGGCAGTTCTTCAACAAAGATAGCGGCATCTGGAATTTGCCATCTAGCCACCTTATCTGCGAAATAATTACATACCTCACCACTTGTTAATTCCGAATTAGGGGATTTAACTGCGATGAGGAGAGGTCGCTCGTCCCATTTTTCGTGCCTTGCAGCTATAACAGCAGCATCAACAATATGAGGGTGCGCAATCGCAATACTCTCCAGCTCTACCGTACTGATCCACTCACCGCCAGACTTTATAATGTCCTTTGCACGATCACAGATTGTCATGAAACCGTCCGAATCTATGGTAGCCACGTCTCCAGTTGAAAACCAACCATCTGAGAGTGTCGAACCAGGATCGCTATGAAAGTAATCTTTAATAACCCAGTGCCCACGCGCCATTAGGTTGCCTTTACTTCGACCATCTTCAGGTAGTCTAATCCCCTCATCATTAACGATTTTTAACTCGACACCGTAAGGCGGGCGCCCTTGGCTTTTGCGCAGTGAAAGCTTTTCATCTGGAGATAAATCTACGTGGTGCGCGAGTGGAGTGTTTGCCGTGCCAAATGGCGAAAGCTCAGTCATACCCCAAGCATGAATAACTTCAACACCATATATATCGTTAAATTCTCTAATCATAGACGCAGGACAGGCCGAACCTCCTACAACAACCCGCGTGAGGCTTTGGCTTTTAGAACCATTACCGGCTTGTGCCGCTAACAACCCCTGCCAAACAACCGGCACCCCAAGAGCAATGCTAACTCCTTCGCTAGCAATCAACTTCGATAAACTAGCGCCATCAAGAGCCGGACCAGGAAGAACTAGCTTCGCACCAACCATTGCAGCGGAATATGGAGTCCCCCATGCATTTACATGAAACATTGGAACTACGGGCAAAATGGTATCTCGCGCAGACAAATTTAGTGTGTCTGGCATTGCGGTGGTCATTGAATGCAAAACTGTCGAGCGGTGTGAATAAAGTACACCCTTCGGGTTGCCCGTAGTACCTGATGTGTAACATAGACTAGACGCCTCATTTTCATCTACATCAGGCCATATATAGTTATCATCACCCTGACCAATTAGATCCTCGTATGCAATCAATCCTGGCATTTGAGCAGATGCATTTGAATTATTATGAGCCATCAAGACAAACGCCTTGACTTTTGGTAACGAACCGCGAATCTCAGCAATGATTGGCAAGAACGTATCATCAAGAAATACTACCTTATCCTCCGCATGGTTTATCACATATGTGATCTGCTCAATGAAAAGCCTCGGATTGATTGTATGGCATACCATTCCTGCGCCAGAGACAGCGTAGTAAACCTCAAGATGACGAATATTGTTCCATGCAATCGTTGCACAACGATCACTAGGCGTAAGACCCATCTTGCCCAATGCAGAAGCGAGCTTACGAGCACGAAGCTCCACTTCTTTCCAACAACTTCTTGTTACTTCTCCAGAGGTTTCGACTGAAACCACCTCTCTCGCACCATGATATCGTGCAGCATGCTCAACAAGCGAACCAATGACCAACTGATTACGCATCATCTGACCTAACATCACGTCGCCTCACATTGATGATTTATGTTCATTAAAAAACCATCTATTGACCATGTTTTTTACATGCAGACAGCTATCATGCCAACTCTAGCTCTGCACCCTCGCGAGCAAACTCAGCGCTAGCCTCTAATGCTTCCACATCAAGATTCCGCATAATTATTTCTGCCGCATTTTCTGCAATCATAATAGTTGGAGCGTTTGTGTTACCCGCGACCAAGTGCGGCATAATTGACGCATCAACGACTCTAATATTTGCCAACCCACGGATCTTCAGGCACGGATCAACAACTGACGCTGGATCTTTACCCATCCTACAAGTACCTACCGGATGGTATATAGTCTCAGCTCGCCTACGAATATCTTCGATTATTTCATCATCAGTTTTAACAGCCTGGCCCGGTACTACTTCATGCTTAAAATGCTTCGCCATCGATGGGGCCTGCAAAATAGCGCGCCCTATCTTAATACCCGCAATCATGGTTTTAATATCTTCATGATCGCTAAGATAGTTCGGGTCAATTAAAGGCGGCTGTAATGGATTGGCGCTTTTTAGGCCAATTCTGCCTCGGCTCTTAGGCAAAAGATCACATATATGTAGCGTATAACCATAACCACCCGCTATTTTTCGACCGTGATCTTTAAGATAAGTTGGAAGGAAATGAAACTGCAAATTGGGCCGATCACGATCAGGAGAACTTTTTACAAAACCACCCGACTCTGCCACGTTACTAGTGAGAAACCCCTCGCGCTTAAACACATATGAAAACAAACCCGAGACACCACGAGGGATGAAAGAAAGAGCAACACCTATCGGCTCTCTCGAATTTGCTGCGCACATCAATGTGATGTCCAAATGATCTTGAAGATTTTTCCCCACCTCAGGAAGATCATGGACTAGAGAAACACCATGTTCCTTAAGCTCGGCTGCAGCCCCAACACCAGAAAGCATTAGAAGGTGAGGCGTGCCGACTGCGCCAAGACTAAGAAGTACTTCACCACCACTCGTTGTCTTGACTTGATGGTGCATATTTTTCTTTATATAAGAAACACCAACCGCCTTACGGTCTTCAAAAAGAATTTTTGATGCATGCGCATCAGTAATGATGTCTAGATTTGGTCTGGAAAGTACACCGTGCAAGAATGCACGCGCCGAGCTCCAGCGTTGTCCATTTTTTTGGGTTACTTGATAGAACCCTACGCCGTCCTGGTACTCGCCGTTGAAATCTCCGTTGAAATTAATATTGGCCTCCATGCCGGCTTGCACGAATGCTTTGCTAAGCGGATTGATATATTTTAAATCACTAACAGCTAATTCTCCGTCAACCCCATGGTGCTCGGACTTATCGAATCGCTGGTTGCATTCAAGCCTTTTGAACAACTCAAGAGCCCGGTACCAACCCCAGTAGCGGCCGGCCGCCTGCTCCCATGCGTGGTAATCGTCTTCATGCCCTCGGATATAGACCATTGCGTTGATTGAGCTTGAACCACCTAACGTTTTTCCTCGTGGCCAGAAAAGGCTCCGGCCGTTGAGATTTTGCTGTGGCGCAGTTTGAAAAGCCCAATTCAACTTTTTACTATTTGAAAGCAAAGCAATACCTAACGGCATATGAATTAGCGGATTCGTATCTCGCGGCCCAGCTTCAAGTAAACAAACTCTTTTAGAGGGGTCGGCCGAAAGACGATTAGCAAGCACACATCCTGCAGATCCAGCACCAACGATTATATAGTCGTACATTTTATCTTCTCGAGGTAATGATTTATCGAAAAAATTACTCAGCTCAAATACTTAACTGTGATACCAATCAACTGCTTCACCTTCTTGGTATAAGGCGGAAACAACCAATGCGTGATTGAGAACTTATCTATAAGAACTGGTTTTTCGTGAGAAAACGCCCTGAACCCGTAAACTCCATGAGCACTGCCGATACCACTATTATTGACACCGCCAAATGGGAGATTAGGGTGCAAAAAGTGCACGACACTCAGATTAACTCCGACCGAACCAGAGCTTGTACGAGCCACGATGTTATTTACAAATTGTTTATCTTCAGAAAAGACATACAGCGCCAGGGGCTTGTCACCGTCATTCACACGCTTAATTACAGAATCTATATCATCGTATTCAATTATAGGAAGTAGCGGCCCGAATATTTCCTCATGGTTAATATCCATAGCAGCAGTGACGTTAGATAAAACCGTTGGCACCACAAGCCTCTCAGTCGCGTCAACTTGACCCCCTTGCAGAATTTTTGCACCTTTAGCTTTCGCGTCAGTCAGGAGTTTATTAATTCGATTGAAATGTTGATCATTGACGATCCTGCAATAGTCTGCCGATCTACGCTGCGCAGCAAAATCCTTCCCATAAACTCGCACAATCTCTTTCACAAGAATTTCATTGAATTTCTGGGCTATACACCGATGAACAAATACGTGATCAGGCGCTATGCACGTCTGGCCGTTGTTTGAAAACTTTCCCCACACTATGTTGCGCGCAGCTTTCGGCAAATTTGCTGTTGGTCCAATAATGGTTGGAGATTTTCCGCCTAACTCCAAAGTAACCGAAGCGAGTGTTTTTGACGCCGCTTCCATCACTAACTTGCCGACCCTAGGACTACCAGTAAAAAAAATATGGTCAAATGGCAGAGCCAACAGCTCCTGGGAAACTGCGGCATCACCCTCCACCACAGCGACTAGGTCGACAGAGAATGCCTCCCTGACTATAGATCCGATCAGTGTTGCAGTGTGTGGTGTCAATTCAGACGGCTTTATAACAACGCTATTTCCTGCCGCTAACGCAGATACAAGAGGACCGAAACTAAGGTTGAATGGATAGTTCCACGGCGCAATTATCAAACAGACACCCTTAGGCTCGTAACGAAGTCCTGCCCGCGTGCCCGCTACACTAAGTGCCGCCCTCACTCGCCGTGGCTTCATCCAATCTTTAAGGTTCCGTTTGGCATGATTAATTTCTTGCAATACCGGAAAGATTTCTGTTAGCTTCACCTCGCTTGCCGGCTTGCGAAAGTCCGCTGCAAGTGCAGCAATAATTTCAGGCTCACGACGCTGAATAGTTTCCTTAAGTAAATTAAGAGCAGCGATGCGCTCTGCTATGCCAAATTTACCACGACGCGCACTACTTGCAACTTTCTGCAAATTAAATACTTCAAGCGCTGAATGGGTATCGGCACTAGAGTTTAACTTGGCTAGGCTAATTGGTATGGTCATTTTTATTTTGTCCTGAATTACCTAGAATGACTTGAAGTTTTAATCTTCACTTTTCCTCGTAGAGCACATAGTCTTCTTTCGTAGCCCCGCAATCCGGACAGCACCAGTCATCAGGAATATCCTCAAAGCGAGTACCTGGAGTAAAACCCTCGGCCTCATCGCCCAACGCCTCATCATATATATGGCCACAAGTAATACATATCCACTTCAAGTATGCTTTCCCGCCTTGGGCATCAGACCTTGGAGGTTGAGTTTTATATAGATCTTGGCCTTTAACGTCGGCACTAGGCAATTTCTCTAAGCTTGTCGGCGCAACCACTGCTTCAGCAGTTAAACTTGTGCCACTAACCTCGGATAAATTTGGCGAAGTATGGGTTGAGGTGACGCCCTTTTCACCTACGCCGCTCTCAATTAACATGAAGTCAAGCTTGTCTCGAACGGCGCAATCGGGGCAGCACCAATCCTCAGGAATAAGGTGCCAAGGCGTACCTGGAGAAAACCCCTCATGCACATTACCCGCACTCTCATCATAAACATAATTACAATCCGGGCATTTATAGCTAGCCATACTCATCACCATGTCAAATTGTTATTTTGCGTTGCGGCAAATTTGCGTTATTTATTTCTCATCTTCTTCCTTGTGGAAGATTTTCTTACAACCTGTGGGGTGCTCGCCTGATCAAGAACTTCAGTCTTAGCCGCACAGCCCTCATTTTTATTTTCTTGATTAAGTGGGATCACTAATTCTGCGGCCAAAACTGCCATTCCAGTTGGAGTAGCATCTGAAATACCACTTTCCGAGTTGGCAAGCTGACTATTCACCCCTAGCTGTGTTTCTTTCGAGGGAGAATCCGCGAGAAAGATAAAGTCCACCTTGTCTCGAACTGCGCAGTCCGGGCATGCCCAATCTTTGGGGATATCATTCCAGCTGGTGTTCGGGTGGAAACCTTCGTGCGGCTCCCCCTTATTTTCATCATAGATATACTGACAATCTGGACACTGGTACCTTGACATTCTCCCACTCTCCTATTAACTCAGCGTTAGTCGCTGCTCCGACAACTTCATCAGAGTGAAACTATCGGAGCAGGTCGCCTTCAAAGCAATTACAGAGAGGCAATCAACCCTCAGCACTTTAGCGAAGTGCACTCTTTGTGAGAGCTTTCAACGCCGCACATAAAATTGAAGCACTTATTGTAAATATCGACCGCCGGGCTCTGCGTGCTCACATAACTACGATGCTACCGCAGAGGTACTCGAACTATGACCAGCACTACTAGTGCCAAATTTTTTCAAATAGGTTTCTCGCATCGAATCATCAATTTGGATCTTATTAAGGTCACCACCAGCCCAATCTACTACCTTGGGATCCATAACTGATCTAAACCACTGAGGAATCATCGCCATCAAAAATGCACCAGGGTAACCCGTCGGAAGAGCCGGCAGGCCGGGAAAATCCCGAAGTGACTGATAAGAACGTGTTGGATGCGCGTGGTGATCCGAGTGCCGCTGAAGGTGGAACAGCACTAGATTAGAGACGATGTGATTACTATTCCAAGAATGGTGCGGCTTTTGATGCTCATATCGACCGTCCTCCATTTTTTGACGGAGCAAGCCGTAATGTTCAATATAGTTCGCACTGGTCAGCTGCCACCAACCGAAAGCCATTTGAATCGGCAGGAACACCAGCATCTTAGGTCCAAACAAGGCAAGGAGAACGGCGTAAAGAATAACTGTGATGATCATTGGTTGGAGGATTTCATTATCGAAACTCCAAACGCTTTGGCCACGGCGCGAAAGGCGTTGTTCCTCAAGCCCCCAAGCACGAATAAATGCTCCTGGGATCTCACGGATTGAAAACTTATAAATGCTTTCTCCCATCCGGGATGTTGCAGGATCCATCGGTGTAGCGACATCACGGTGATGACCCTTATTATGCTCAATAAAGAAGTGACCGTACCCTACGACAGCCAACACAATTTTGGCCATCCAACGATCAAAAGTCTCCTTCTTGTGACCGAGTTCGTGTCCTGTATTGAGCGCTAGTCCGTTCACGATACCCAGTGACAAGGCAAGCGCACCAATTTCAAGCCAAGACATTGGCTGAGTTCCGACCCACCATGCTGACACAATTAATGCAGCGTAATGCATAGGAACTGTTAGATATGTCAAAACTCGATAGTACCGCTCCTTCTCTAGTTTCGGCACCACTTCTTCAGGCGGATTATTAAAGTCCTCACCAAACATCGCATCAAGCAATGGAAGTGCGCCGTACCATACGAGCAATACCAGCCCATAAAAAATCCCCCAACCAGTTTCATTTGCAAGCCAGATTCCGATCATCGGAGTAGCCGGCCACAAAGTTGATAGTATCCAGAGATATTTCTTTTTATCTACGTACTCTGGAGCGGAATCCAGAACTCTGTGTTTCTCAAGCATTTGGTGTTCTCCAATTTTTATTAAATTAGTCGCTACGAGATTTAAGACGTAATTTTATGCCTAACTGAGAAAGTTAAGCCGCCCACTCTCACTCTCGACATCATAAACCTGAGCTAATCGGACGCTTGCGCCAACTACACCTACGGGTAGTTTTTGCTCCGTCGTCTGCTGGAAAAACACGAGCTGGCCGCAAGCATGCTGGCGGTGATCAATGGCTATCTGGGGGACCGAGGGCTGTCGCTGCGCCAAGGCACGATTGGAAACCTCCAAAACCCGGGCTTCCGGGTAACATTGGCGTCCCCTTGTGTTGCCGCTGACCGAAAACTGACCCAGTAGAGGCTGTTCTGCCGACTGAAAACTGACCCAGGTGTTCAACTGCTTCTGCTCAATTTTTGAGCAGGAGAACACAGGGTGATCAGTATGGAAATGATGGGCAAAATTCGCCGGATGTATTTCCGCGACAAGCTGTCGCTGCATGAGATAGCCAAGCGCACCGGGTTGGCGCGCAACACGATTCGCAAGTGGGTCAGAGCACCCGAGGCGAAGCAGCCGGTTTACCAACGCCGCGCGATCTTCAACAAACTCAGCCCTTATCACGCCACGCTGGAGCAGGCGCTGCAGGCCGATTCGCTGCGCCCCAAGCAACAGCGGCGCAGTGCCAAGGCGCTGTTGGCGCAGATCAAGGCCGAGGGGTACGACGGTGGCTACAGCCAGCTCACCGCGTTTATCCGCGTCTGGCGCGGGGAACAGGGTAAGGCGTTGCAGGCCTTTGTGCCGCTGAGCTTTGCGCTGGGTGAGGCGTTTCAGTTTGACTGGAGCGAGGAAGGCCTGCTTATCGGCGGCATTTACCGGCGCATGCAGGTGGCGCACCTGAAGCTCTGCGCCAGCCGTGCGTTCTGGCTGGTGGCGTATCCGAGCCAGGGCCACGAGATGTTGTTCGACGCCCATACGCGCGCGTTCAGCGCCTTGGGCGGGGTGCCGCGTCGAGGCATGCCGGATTATGTGGCGCGCCACATAATCCGGCTTATGTTCCCTTCGCCATTATGTGGCATCGGCTCGGCGGCCCCACGAGTGACGGGGGCGTTCGAGCCGAGGGGGCACATAAGAATCACAGGGAATCGAGCCATTTCAGCAAGTCGACGTCCCGGTGCCAAGCGCCTGATTGGGAGGATGCCGCCGAGGATTGATCGGGTGGAACGCACAGGGCGACGGCAGCCTCCTTGGTTCGGATATTGATCTCGGCATAACGGTGCGTCGTTTCCAGTCCGACGTGACCGAGCCAAGCCCGGATGACGTTGATTTCGACTCCGGCCTCCAGCAGGTGCATCGCCGCGGTATGGCGCCTATCTCTTCAGCGACATAGGCGCCATGCGACTGCCATGCACCTGCTGCAGGCCGGAGTCGACCTCACCGTTATCGCCCTGTGGCTTGGACACGAGAGCCCAGTGACGACCCACGGCTATGTCGAAGCCGATCTGGCCTTGAAGGAACGGGCCCTCGCCGCAATCGCGCCGCCCGAACTTCGGCGCACGCGCTACCGCCCAACGGATGCCCTGCTGAAGTTCCTGCAGGGGCTTTGATTATGCGTAGCTGACAGAGCTGGGTCGCCACAGACAGCGGGGCTGTCGCAGGCGACTCAACATAATCGCGGGCTGAACATAATTGCGGTTATGCCGAGCTCGGCATAACCGCAAAAATTACCTGTTTGCCGGATCCGATGCGGGAGGGGAACGAGCGGCGGCGATCTACAGCCTGGTGGGTACTGCCAAGCTAAACGGGTTAAATCCGCAGGCCTATCTGACCTACGTGCTTGAGCACATCGCCGAACATCCCGTTAACCGGGTGGGCGAACTGCTGCCCTGGAATATTTCCTTGAACCACACTGACCACTGCGAGGCCGCCTGATCCATGGTTAAAACTGTCAGCCTACCCAAACCTGCACCTGATCTCTTGCTGTTGCACATTGAGCTGAAGTGGATCACACCGACGATCTGGCGTCGTTTCGTAGTCCCTGAAAACATTACCTTGGGCAAGCTGCATCACGTGATTCAGGTCGTGATGGGCTGGAGCGACAGTCATCTGCATGAGTTTGAAATAGCAGGTGAAAAATACGGGATTCCCGATTCTGATGGCTGGGGGCCGCCGGTGAATCCAGAAGCTCGCAAGACATTGGTCAAAGCGCTGTTCGGTAAAAAGACGTTTGACTATCTCTACGACTTTGGTGACAGCTGGGATCACCGAATCAAAGTCGAGAAAAGGCTACCTGCCATCACAGCCCCTCAACTGCCGTATTGCATTGAAGGTGCCAATGCTTGCCCACCGGAAGATGTAGGTGGGGTGCCGGGTTACGAGGGTTTTCTAGAGGCCATGGCAGACCCCAAGCATCCAGAACACGACGACATGGTGGGTTGGTACGGTGAAATATTTGAGCCGGCGGCATTTGACTGCGAGCGCGTGAATCAGTGGTTTAAGAGGATCAAGGCTTGAGTTGCAAGACGGTGTAGCTCGGACGCTTACGTTCTATCGCTTTACCCAAGAAAAAGATTGATCAGTTATCAACCCTCGTGTTGCTCAAAAAGCTGCCGCCAGCGTCAGTTGTGCACGGGCCTCGATGATCTCAATCAGCTCGAAGTGCTTGGGGAACTCGCGCTTGAGCCAGCCGCTGGGCACGAAGTGGTGATCGAGGTGAACGACTGTGCTTTGGCCTTCGGCAGCCGCGCAGAGCATGACGTTCAACTCTGAGTCATCGCCAGCCATCGCAGCCGGCACGAAGACGATGCCGTTGTCGCTAATACCAAACGAGCGCCTCCATTCTGGGAAGCGCTTCTGCTCGGGGTTTGAAACGGCAAACCAATGGATTCTGTCCATCTATTCCTTCTCGAATGGGAGCAACGTGGAGTAAGGCAGCAAATCACCTTCGGCTGCGGCTAATACCTGGTCCAGCACAGCCTCGGGGGCATCGAGAGCACCGAGAATCACGTACAACTCGGAGAACACGTTCATCCTAGCGGCACGGTCGAAGCCAGCATCACCGCCTACCGACTCGGCATGGTCGAGCGCATTGGCAACGACATTCTCCCTGAGAAGATAACGTGCGCCGCATTCGCAGAGAAAAGGCTGTTTAGCGTTATAGAAACGATCCTGGGCTTCCCAACCATGCAGCCTCGGCTCCATGGGTTTGCCGCACTGAGGGCAATAGGCAGGCTGGACATCCGAAAGATAGAGCATAGCGTGAGTCCTTTTTCTGGAGCGGCGCTCCATATTTGGAGGGCCGTAGAATGCACGCTATTGTCATAACCCCGATTCACCGTTGTCCAGAAAAGGTACAAAGGTACAAATGTCCCTCTCGCTTGATGCCACTTCCGCTGACCACTCCGGGTTAGAAAAATAGAAGAAGTAGCATTTCAAGAGAGCTTGGCTTGTATCAATGCCGTTATTGCCGTGAGCTTCTCATCAGGGGATCTGTCGTCAGTTGCATCGACAATGCTTTGGATCGCATGGAGGGTCGTGGACGCATTTGGTTCTGCTTTCAGGATGTCTTGTATTTCAGCATCTTGTGTGAGATGGATATAAGTAGAGAGTGTGCTCTTGGATGCGTGGTATGAGTTTTTGCGAGCGATGGCCATCGCTACGTCTAGAATATTGGCTTTCGACATTTTTGAAAGCGTACTGATGTTCTTGGCGACTAATATGGTGAAGTATCGGTGGCGGAAGTTATGATAGGAGATACCTTTGAGGAGTTCTGCGTGTCTTGAAGTCTTGATGACTACGTTGTAATAGGAGTTAAAGGTGGTGCGCGCCAGAGGATATCCAGTATCTTCGCTAACGAATATCCTGTCATGAAGCTCGCTGTGAGGATGGCTGGAACGAGTGAGTAGAACGAATTTGTAGATTTCTTGAAGCTCGGTTCTCGGTATTAGTACCTGGCGTAAGCAACCTTTGTATTTTCCTTTTAAAACGGGGATGTTTGTTACAGGGCCGTTATTTTTATAGGCATTAATAATGGAGCTTGCTGGGATGTTAATGGCTTCTTCTATTCGGCTGCCTGTGTGTTCGAGTAATGTGGCAAGGATGTACCATCTATCAATTATATACTGGTTGGATGTGTAGTCGTGAATTGCTTCATGCCATGCGTTCAGTTCATTGTTTCTTATGAAGCTTGTTGGTTTGGTCGGAGTATCCCTTAGTTCATCTAGGCAGGGATGGGTTAGAAAACGCAGTGGCGTCCGCCTGTTAAGTCTGTAGAAGTCCTCTGTAGCATTAATTTGAAAGTTATGTGCGCGAGGGTCAGTGGTAAGTAGGTTCTGGAATTTGTTTTCTTTTTGCGTGTGCTCTAATAGAGCTAATATGCGTCGGACAATTTTCTTGATTGTGGTCGAGTTTGCCGTTCTAGAGTTTTGTTTGTACTTAACGAAGTCGTAAAGGGTTTCGTCAGTGACATCAAGAATGGTTAACTTGTTGCGTTCTATGTATTTCTGGAAGACGTTTAGAGTATCAGCATGGCTGAACACTGTTTTAATTGCTGGCCGGACCCCATAGCTGTTGGCACCACCGCCGATACTCGTAAGGTAGCTATTGAGCTCCCAGCAAAAGTTTCCTCGGGAGTCAAAAAGCATTGGAAGAGACGGAGGTGTGGTGTGGCCGTGATTAAAAAGGAAGTCAAGACGCGGAGCTTTTGCTACATGTATCATGGTTTCACCAAGGTGAGATGAGCTCTATCAAGTGCCAGGGTGTGGCTTTTCAAAACTTGCTGATATCTGATGTCCTGGCGAGTGTGTTCGTCCACTCTAGCAACCAGTTGCATGTACGCCCTGTAGACTTCGCCTAATGTATTTGTGAGGTAGTCGACTTGATTTTTTAGAGTGGAGATTTCTTCTTGCTGTGAACGCTGGGTTGTTCGCTTTTGAGGTGGGAGGGTTTGTGTGGCGGGCGTGAGGTTGTTGTATGTTTCTAAGGCGGCTGCTAGTTGATCTGAGTATTCAGTGTTGTAGGGTTCTCGCGATGTATTATAAGAGCAAGAAATAACTCCAAGGTCGGCATCTGACCAATTAAGGGCGGACTTGAACGGTATGCCTCTTTTGCTCTTAAGTGCGTCCAGGGAAGGAAGTCTTTGCCGGTCTTCGATTGCTTTTCTAATCAGCAATATTTTGGTAATCAGGCTTTGTGTTTTGGCTTGCTTCTCCTGAAGCTTGGCTGCTGAAGTTTCACCCTTTGAATAACGGCTCATATTATTTACTCGCGTACACAAAGATTTTTTTGTTGTTGATGATTTGGAGTCTTATTTCGCGATGGTTTGCCAGTTCCTGAAGGTGTTCAGATAATAAGGCGTGGTCGCCAAGTTTGATTTCAAGCTCACACTCAGCAAAATTTTCTTGTAGATCTTCGTCGACTAATACGTTTTTGCCTACATGCCCCTCCAAGTAGTCTATTAAGAATTCTAAGGTTTCTCGCTCCCAACCGGGCTGGTTCGCGATATTGGCGTAGTAAAGGGTCACGCTAGGTTCAATGTGCCCCATCATCCAGCGCAATGGTTCAATTTCTGTACTGCCGCTTAGGTAGAAGAAAAAGGCGGCGAAGAAACGCCTGAACTGATGAGGTCGTGCATACCATCTAGTTTCGCCTATCTTAGGTACTTGAATCCAATCGGAGTATTGATCCAGTTTTTTTAGTAGAGTCATTTCACTGCGATCTTTTCCTTTGAATGAGCCGGAGGGCCAGATGGAGGTCATGCCTGGGTGGCGATCCTCCATAAACTCTATGTACTCGTTAATGAAGTCCCAAATGACTTTAGGTATTGGGCGCTTTATAATCTCAAGCTCATGGCTGTTACTGGCTTTCGGGATTTTAAGCTTCAGATCCCACAAGCCATCCAGTTTTGAAATTGTAAGACAGTCAGCGTCGAGCAAGGCGGTACTCAATACTCGGCAAGCTGAAAAAGTATGGATAAGGATGCGTGTTGTGATAGCGTAAAAATCAATTAGTTCATCAGTGGAGATGTGTTCGCGCATAATCGAGTTGCAATAAATACCACCTCTGTTGCTGCCGCACTTACCATATGTTTTAATGTTTAGATGTTGTAGTGCCTTGGGGATTGGTACAGCCTCAAAGGTTTGCTTCTTGAAAATGTGCACATTTGATCTAATTGTGCTTGCGGCATATTTATCTATAATTTCTCTGTTGTAATGGTTGTCCAGTTGCTTTATGTAGGCTCGGATGTGTGGCGCATAGTTGCGATGAAAAACAATAGCATTGCTGATGTAGTGAAATGCAATATTTGTAGGCATCAGTGGGGTTTGGCTTTTATCTACAAATCTGCCGGTCATGCTGTTAATTACATCTGAGATGTCGTGCGTTCCTACCTTAAAGGAATGAATTTGATATTCTTTAGTGGAGTGTAGGTAGGTTAAGTTGGTGCATTTATTTTGGATTGTGGAGATGCTGAGTGTGTCCTCTTCATTCTCTTCATTCTCTTCATTCTCTTCATTTGCTGAGTGCGTACAGGTGAATTCCCGGCAGATGTCAGACCTGTTATTTTTAAGTTTCTGGATTAAGATCTTTTGTGTTATGGGTGGTATGTGCATTCCTGAAATGCAGGATGCAATGTTTTCGCGGCCTCTTGGCGTAGGCCCTAACTGCGTGTCGAGATTGAGTAAATTTATCCCCATGAGCGTGAGGTCGTGAGCTTCTAGGAAGGTCTTTATGTCTTCCAGGGTGATATCGGCTAGGGTGACGATTTTAGGGGGCTGATTTAAGCGGTGCCTGGCTTCATACACATGGTCGGCAATTTCAAAAGCCGTTCTAACAAAGCCGACTAATGCGCACGGTCGTTTTGACTTTGAGCTTTCGATGAGGGCTATCGCTGATGATTGTAAATCTCTGATAAATAAATTCCATATCAGATCTGATGTGGATGACCCATCAAATAGCTGGTAGTCAAAGCTAAGCTTTACATAGCGACTGCTGTTCGGATCTTCCGAAACTGTAACCTTGGTGCCGGTGCGAGGAAGATACCACTTCATATTTGAGGAGTTGGGGTGGATCCAACTAGGAAGGATCGCTTGGGAGGTTGCTGTAGATGGAGAGCTCTTCTTGATTTTTTCATTATTCATTTACGTGTACCTCAAGAAGCTCAAAGTTCATTGGTATCGGAGTAGCGTCCGCCAGTAGCTTGATCATCTTTCGACTGCCTTCGTCTTGGATTTTTGTGATGATTTTCTTGCAAGTCGAGATGAGCTCTTGTTTTGTCCCATATGTCGCGTAAGAGACTATCAACCCAATTGCTTCTGGTGAGCAAAGGAAACAGAATACTTGACCTGGGTTGTGGGTTGTCGTGTGGCGGCTGTTAGTTCTTAAAAATTTCACAGCCTCGATAAACTGCATCTTGGCGCACTCGTAATTATTATTCTTAATGCGGGGGGAGTGGGTTGAGATATCTTCTGCTATTAGTAGTTGAATTTTTTGATGGTCACGTATTCTCTTTCGGTAAACAAATTCTTGAATTGAAGGTGGGATGTAGTTTCTCAGGGCTGTTAGCAGGGAATTTCCTAGGTAAATGGTCGTTTCCAAAGTGTCTCCACCACTCTCAATCCATTTCAGCAGTCCTCGTGAAACCCTAATTTTAGGCATGGTTGGTTCAGCTTCAGCTACCCATGAAGGCAGCGAATCAATGATTGCTTTGAAAGTGTTTTTACGTCTCGTGTCTAAGATACGGTAGAGGTGTTCATCCCCGTGGCGAGTAGGGCTAGAACCATCCATGACGAAAAGATAGTTGGAATTCAAGGCTTTGGAGTGCTGGACTCTCATTTGCAATAGCATCCATAGCGCAGTATGGGCGTCTATACTTTCTGCATCGATTTCAATCTCGTCCGTAGCTTTTGGTGCGTGGCGCTCAATTAATTTGTTAGCCCTAGGTTTAAGGGTGGTGATAGTTATGCCGCCATCTTCTCGGATGGTGACAAATTGACCATCTTTTGTTTTCTTGACTTGGGCATTTGCTAAGTCGAAAACATTTATCCCGAGTTCGTCAATGATGATGCACATGGCCGCCACAGCAAACTCTTCGGTAATTCCCAGGTAGGATTTGATTTTCGTAGTAGACCAGGAATAAATGTGGTGCGCGCCAGGGAAAGATTTGCGTGTAAATAGACCATCTTGTTCTGTGGCTAGGTACGCAACAGAGTTGCTGAAGCCATTTGGATGTGATGGTGAGAAAAAGCTTATATGTTGGCCAGAGCGAGATCCTCTCAGGTTAGGATCTAGGTTGTCTTTTGTGAGTCGGATGGCGGCCACATCGCTTCTGCGAATCATGCCTGGAACTTCCAAAAACCGTGCATAACCCTCTGCTACAATGCGCTTGCATTTGGAGAGAATGACAGTTCTATGTTTTTCGATTTGATGGGCAATCTCGTTAAGAGCGTTTTCCATTGAATTCGCTTGAATGGCATGTTCCAAGGTCAGATAGCCAAGAATGTTGCATTCTTTTTCTGAGAATACGTCTGTCGAGTTTGGGACTGGTAGGATCAGCGCATTGCTAGGTAGCTTTTTGGCTTTTTGAAGCCTGTTCAAGTAATAACGAACGGCGGTGTAGTCAGAGATGACGGTGACTTCTTTGATTGGCTTGCCTGTAATTTCGGATATTGCACTGCGTCGATGAGAGAGAAATTGGCGGCAAGCATTGGTGATTGCCACAGGGTTCCGATACCACTCTGAATCAAGTTCGTGAGCGATCATGAAAAAAACGCGGATGAGGGGCGCCCGGCGCTTCGGAGGATGCTTTTCTACCCAGATTAGGATGTCCTCAGGGCAGCAAGCCCTGATACTATCGACCAAATCTTCCCGCATCCTGCTCATCGCTTTCCTACCTGAAATTGGTTCAGATAGACAGTGTAGTCAGGGATAGGGCTTCCGTAAGGGTAAAGTGTATGAACAGTATGGCTTTGCAACGTGTTGGTTTCTCAGGCGCCAGCCTATATGAACCCAAATCCGTACTGCTTCCCCTGCAGGCCCGTCTGATGTCTCAGGCACTGCGCAAAATCACCGGCAACATCAAGAATGCCAACTGCCTGGTGATCTTCATCAACCAGATCCGTATGAAGATCGGGGTAATGTTCGGCAACCCGGAAACCACCACCGGTGGTAATGCCTTGAAGTTCTATTCCTCGGTACGCCTGGATATTCGCCGTACCGGCGCGGTCAAGGACGGTGACGAAGTGGTCGGCAGCGAGACCCGGGTCAAAGTGGTCAAGAACAAGGTGGCTCCGCCGTTCCGCCAGGCCGAGTTCCAGATCCTCTACGGCACCGGCATCTACCACAATGCCGAGATCATCGATCTGGGTGTGCAGATTGGTCTGGTCGAGAAATCCGGTGCCTGGTACAGCTACCAGGGCAGCAAGATCGGTCAGGGCAAGGCCAATGCCGCCAAGTTCCTGGAAGACAACCCACAGGTGGCCGACGAGATTGAGAAGGCCATTCGCGACCAGTTGCTGGCCAAGCCGGGCAATGCCAAGGCGGCGGTTGAAGACAGCGCCGAACTGGACGCCTGAGTCAGGGAGCTTTGATTGATTACACAGATGCTTGGTCGCTCGGTTGACGCTGACCGGTTCTGGACCGTTAGATGCCAGGGATGGCATCTACGAGCCTACATGGATGTATTTACGGCGTGTCCGGAACCGGTCAGTGGCAATCGAGCAAGCACTGAATTCGACTCAATCAGAGCCCCTTCGTAGGCAACATGTTTCGCCGTTCACAGCTCGACAGCCCGCAGGCGATTCGTCGCAGTGCCATGGATTTGCTGGCGCGGCGTGAGCATAGCTATGCCGAAATGCTGCGCAAGCTCAAGCAGCGCGGTGCGACCAGCGAGCAGGCAGAGATCGAGCTGGATCGTCTGCAGGACGACGGCCTGCTCAGTGACGAGCGCTTCTGCGAAGCCTATGTCCATGCCCGCAGTCAGCGCGGCTATGGGCCGCAGCGTTTGCGGGAGGAGCTGCGCCAGCGCGGTGTGGCTGCAAGTCTGATCGAGCAGGTGCTGGGTGATGCGTGCTGGGACTGGCCAGCACGGGCCCAAGAGACCTTCAACAAGCGCTTCCCTGAAGGCAAGGCCAGCGATCCCAAAGACCGGGCCAAACAGCTGCGCTTTATGCTGTATCGGGGTTTTGGCTCAGAGTTCTAACCTTCAGACGCCAGCCCTCAGTTTTGCAAGTGCTCGGGCTGATTGACAAAGTCGATCAACTCCCGCAGTCGGCCATGATCGCGGCCATTGAAACGAAAGCTCAGGCGGTGCAGATGGCTGAATTCCGGTTCGTCCAGCTCCTGACGGCAATCCTGATCCTGACAGAAACCATCCTCCACGCAGATGTCGGCGAACTGCTGTTCAAGCTGACGCAAGGCGTTGTGTTTGAGTGGATGGTTCAGGCGCAGCAGATAATGCGAGTTGATCCAGCGCGAGGAGTGATAGTTGCGATAAAAATTGAGAACAACTTGTATGGCGTCCTCGGCTGAGTGGACAAGGCTGATCAGGCGGAAGTCGGCCTCGTGAATGTAGCCGTTGGCACAGAGCTGTTCGTTGAGAAATTGCAGCAGGCTTGACCAGTAGTTGCCGTCCGGGGTGTCGAGCAGGATCACCGGAACCACCGGGCTTTTCCCTGTCTGGATCAGCGTTAGTACTTCCAGGGTTTCATCAAGGGTACCAAAGCCGCCGGGACAGAGGATCAAGGCGTCGGCTTCCTTGACGAAGAAAAGCTTGCGTAAAAAGAAGAACTTGAACGGCAAATCATGATCAGTTTCATGAATCACATGGTTTGAGCGCTGCTCGAACGGCAAGGTGATGTTGAAGCCCAGACTATTGTCCAGTCCTGCGCCTTCATGGGTGGCGGCCATGATCCCGCCGCCACCACCGGTGATGGCCATGAAATCATGGCGTGCCAGTTGCCGACCCATATCCTGGGCCAGCTTGTATGCGGGGTGCTCGCGGGGCGTGCGTGCCGAGCCGAACACCGTAACCTTGCGGCTGCGCTTGAACTGATCCAGGCGGGCGAAGGCCTGCTCCAGCTCGCGGATGGTTTGCAGCATGATCTTGGCGTCCCAGCGGTTGCGATCAGCCTGGGCCATGCGCACCACGCCATGTAGCATCTCGCGGTAGAGTTCGGCATTGCCACTGTTGCCGGCAGTCAGCTCGACCAGTTCGTCGAGCTTCTGTTGCACGCCTTCGCCAGTGGTCTGCCAGTGACGGTTGAGGTAGTCAACAGGTCCCAGTTCGTCGCTCATGAGAGGCTCCTTGACAGTCTTTGCTGCTCAGAATGCGATCTGCTCACCCTGCTCGGGAATGCTGGCGGGCCAGCCCAGTTGTTGATGGATGGTGTCGGCCAATATCTGGCTCTTTTCCAGCTCCCCATGCACCAGGTACAACTCAGGGCAATGCTTGAAGTGCTTGAGCCAGTCGATCAGCTGACTTTGCCCGGCATGGGCGGAAAATCCCCCGAGGGTGTGGATCTGGGCTTTGACGGCCAGGTTCTGGTGAATGACCCGGATTTGCTTCTCGCCATCGACCAGGCGCCGGCCCAGCGTGCCTTTGGCCTGGAAGCCTGGAATGACGAGATGACATTCCTCGCGCCAGATATTGTGCTTGAAGTGGTGGACTATCCGGCCGCCAGTACACATGCCGCTACCGGCAATAATGATCGCTCCACTCTTGATCCGGTTCAGGGCCATGGACTCTTCCGGCGAGGGTGTGCATTTGAGAATTGGCAACCAGTTGTAGAGCCGGCCTCGGCGCTGGCCATCGCCGGCCAGCTTGCGCTCCTGCTTGGAGGCAGGCAGGTAACGGCTGTAGATATCGGTAGCGGCGATCGCCATGGGACTGTCGAGAAACACCGCTTGCTGCTTGAGGGTGCCGTTCTGGTAGAACTTGCCCAGGTAGTAGAGCAGGTCCTGGGTGCGGCCGACGGCAAAACTGGGAATCAGCACGTTGCCTCCCTCTCGCCAGGCCTGGTCGAGTATCTGCTGTAATTCGGCCAGGGTTTCTTCCTGGTTGCGATGGTCGCGGTCGCCATAGGTCGATTCCATCAGCACCAGGTCGGCTTCATCCAGGGTGGCCGGCGGCTGCAGCAAGGGTGAGCACTGATTGCCAAGGTCGCCGGAGAACACCAGTTTACGCGTCAGGTTGTGGGCTTCATGTATGGTTACCGCGACGATGGCCGAGCCGAGGATATGTCCGGCGTCATGGAAGCAGACTTCGATACCCTTGGCGACCATGGTCGGCTGGTGGTATTCCAGCGGTTGCAGTAACTCGAGCGCCAGTTCGGTATCACGCTGGGTGTAGAGTGGTTTGATCGGGGGCTTGCCTGAGCGGGTGCGCCAGCGGTTTTCCCACTCGGCATCACGTTCCTGCAGGCCCGCCGAGTCCTTGAGCATCAGGTCCAGCAGTTCGGCGCTGGGCGGGGTGACATAAATAGGCCCGCTGTAGCCTTCGGCAACCAGTTTGGGCAATAACCCCGAGTGATCCAGGTGGGCGTGAGACACCACCACTGCGTGCAGGCTTTTGGGGTCAAAGGGAAAGCGGTTGCGGTTGCTCTCCTCGTCGCGGCGAAAGCCCTGGGTCATGCCGCATTCAAGCAGCACCCGCTGGTCGTTGGCCTCCAACAGATAGCAGGAGCCGGTTACCTGGCGGGTGGCGCCATGGAAGGTCAGTAAAGCCATGATGTCCTCATCGGTTGCCGTATCTATAGCTGACAGTATGGCTGCTTTGGGACGTGTTGGCCTTGATATGGGTCAGCCTTGGCTGACCCGGAGCGGGATAGGGGCGACTGTCACAGGGCCTGACAGTGATCTGCGACGAAGCTTTGGGTGAGGACTGGCTGGCCCGAGTCGGCGATGACGAAGTGATAGGTGAGGGTGGCGCCCATGTCCAGCAGACGGCGAAAGCGCTGATCGGCACAGACGCTCGCCTGCAACTGGCTGCGAACCAGCAGGGGGTCTGATTGCAGGCGTTCGGCATATTCGGCATTGACCGACAGGTGGTTGACCAGCTCGCTGCCGTTGGCGACGAAACCTTCGTCGGTAATGTCGGCATTGACGGCTCTGGGGGTACCTTCGCTGCTTTGTTCGGCAACTTGCTTGAGGGTTTCCTGCAAACGCATTTCACGCAATGAAATCGCGTGGCTGGGTAGCGCGATGAGCAGGGCGATCAGAACGGTAAACCAACGCATGATGGGGCAATCTCCAATGGCAGGAAGCAAATCCATGTATCCCTCTGACCATGGCGATCTGAACTGGTTCGCCGCCACTGCAAAGTTAGCCCGTCTGGCGTATCCTTGCTGGTCACTGGCTGCATGCTGTCATGCGGCCATGATGCTGTCCAGTCCGTGGGATTATCCTGGTGAATACGACTCTGCCGCATGCGGTCAATCAGTTGCGTCATGAACTCAAGGCGCGCTCCACCCGTGAGTTCAAGGCTCGGGGCTCGCGCATGCAGCGCTGCGCCGGCTGCCATCTGGCCGTGCATACCTGCATTTGCGCACTGCGCCCGAACCTGCAGGCCGAGCCCTGTTTTTGCCTGCTGATGCATGCGCTGGAGCCATTGAAGCCAACCAATACCGGGCGGCTGATCGCCGATTGTCTGGCTGATACCCAGGCGTTCGTCTGGTCGCGTACCGAGGTCGATCCGGCCTTGCTGGCACTGCTCGCCGATCCGTGTTGGCAGCCGTACGTGGTGTTTCCAGCTGAGTACGCCAGTGCCGGGCAGACGGTGGTCAGCGCTCCCCAGGCTGCGCCGGGCAAGCGTCCGCTATTGATCATTCTTGATGCGACCTGGACCCAGGCGCGCAAGATGTTTCGCAAAAGTCCTTATCTGGCCGGCTTGCCGCTACTCAGTCTGCAGCCTGAGCAGGCTTCGCGTTACCGTCTACGCCGCTCCTGCCGCGAGGAGCATCTATGTACAGTGGAAGTGGCGGCGGCCTGCCTGGCGGTGGCCGGCGAGCCGCAGGCCGGTCAGTGCCTGGATGACTACTTTCAGGTGTTCAGCGAGAGTTACCTGGCCTCACGGTTGAGGGTGCCGGCGCCGCACAGTCCAGCGCGCGAGCGTTTGCACGCGAGGCTTGAGGGCTGATAGCGCTCAATGATGCCCGGCCGGCTCATGCTGAACTGCCAGCAGTGTGCGGCGTCGCTCCAGATATAACGGTACCAGTTGAGCGATCAGCATACCGGCGAGCATCAGGCAGCAGCCGATAAAACCGCGCAGACTCAAGGTTTCATTCAGGACCAGCCAGCCAGCGATGGCGGCGAACACGGCTTCCAGACTGAGAATGATTGCGGCATGGGAGGCAAGCGCATCCTTTTGCGCCACCACTTGCAAGGTGAAGGCAATGCCCACGGCCAGCAAGCCTCCATACAGGATCGCCGGTCCGGCCAACAGCACTGCATCCCAGTCGATTGGCTCTAGGGCGAAGGCCAGAGTCAGACTGATCAGGGCGCAGACTACGAACTGGAGAAAGGCTACCCGGATTGGATCGTAGCGACTGGCCAGTGCGCCGACCAGCAAAACATGCACGGCCCAGCAGGCAGCGCCAGCCAGTTGCAACCAGTCACCAGAGACGATCCGGTAATCCTCGTTGATGCTCAGCAGCAGCATGCCGACCAGTGCCAACAGAGCGCCACCCCAGGTTCCCAGGCCGGTACGCATGCCAATGAACAGGCCAAACAATGGGACTAGAATTACATACAGACCGGTGATGAAGCCGGAGTTGGTGACTGTGGTGAACATCAGGCCGATCTGCTGCAGGTTAATCCCCAGAGTCAGTACCAACCCCAGTACCAGGCTGCCCAGCAGCATTGGTCGGCTGAAGCGCCGATGAGCCTGGTCGGCCTGCGGGCGAGCCAGTAGTACCAGTGGCAGCACCACCAGTGCGCCAAGGGTGAAGCGCAGACCGGTGTAGAGGAGGGGGCCGATATGTTCCATGCCCAGACTCTGCGCGACAAAGGTCGTGCCCCAGATCAGGGCGGTGATCAGCATCAGGGCGTCGGCTTTGTAAGTGCGCAGGTTCATGACTGCTTCCACATGGCTGGCAAAAGAGCGGAATTATGCCGCCCACCTGCCGTGGCAGACAGATACAGTTGCATGAGTGATGGCCATAGCAGTCTTTGTGCTGAAGTTAAAATTGACGCGGAGCGCTCTGGATGGCAGGCTTGACGCCCAGCCAACGACAACAAAAAAACTTGGGAATCCCTGCATGGGCCTGACCTATGACATCCTGATCGCCGATGATCACCCGCTGTTTCGCAGCGCCTTGAAGCAAGCCTTGAGCAGTGGCCTGGGGGCTGATCTCCGCCTTACCGAAGCCGGCAGCATCGCCGAATTGCAGAACTGTCTGGATCAGCGCAGTGACTGGGATCTGGTCCTGCTGGATCTGAACATGCCCGGCGCCTACGGTTTTTCCGGCCTGGTCCTGCTGCGTGGCCAGTATCCGCAGATTCCGGTAGTGGTTATTTCGGCTCAGGAAGAGGCCGCTGTGGTGACAAGAGCCCGGGACTTCGGCGCCAGTGGCTTCATTCCCAAGTCATCGACTCTGGAAGGTATTCAGGCGGCCGTGACCGAAGTGCTCGAAGGTGGGGTATGCTGGCCTGCCCAGAGTGAGGATAGCGGTCCGTTGTCGGATCAGGAGCAGGCGATCAGTGCTCAGTTGGCCAGCCTCACGCCGCAGCAGTTCCGGGTTCTGACCATGGTGTGTGACGGCCTGCTGAACAAGCAGATCGCCTATGAACTGAACGTATCGGAGGCGACGGTCAAGGCCCACGTCACTGCAATCTTCCGCAAGCTTGGGGTGCGTACCCGTACCCAGGCTGCCCTGGCGCTACAGCACATGGAGCTGACCCAGACCGGTCACTGACGATGAGCGACAATCCTTATAAGGGTATTACCGGTTGGCGCCGAATCTGGCGTGCGGCGGGCTATTCGCTCGATGGCCTGAGTGCCGCCTACCGCGGCGAAGCCGCATTCCGCCAATTGGTATGGCTGGCGCTGGTGCTGATTCCCCTGGCCATCTGGCTACCAGTCGACAATATTGGCCGTGCCTTGATGATCGGCAGTGTGCTGTTGTCGTTGATTATCGAGTTGCTCAACTCGGCCATCGAGGCTGCGATCGATCGAATCTCGCTGGAACGTCATCCATTGTCCAAGGCCTCCAAGGACATGGGCAGCGCTGCGCAGATGCTTGGGTTGCTGTTGATCATCGTGGTCTGGAGTCTGGTGCTGCTGGGTTGATCAGCAGTTGGTCGACTTAGGTCGTAGGGTCCATGACTGGGCAAATGCCGTCAGCACTGCCAGACTAACTTCTGTTTCCCCGATATGATGCGCGACGGTTGACGATGCTTTCAGGTGGCCTGGTAGCCTTTATTTTCCTGCTTTATATGGCGTTGCTGTTCGCCATCGCCTTCTGGGGTGACCGTCGCCCCGGGGAGTTCAATCCGCGCCTGCGTGTCTGGGTCTACAGTCTGTCACTGGCGGTCTGGTGTACCAGTTGGACCTTCTTTGGCGCCGTTGGCATGGCCTCGGAGCAACTCTGGGGCTTTTTGCCCATTTACATCGGTCCGGTACTGCTGTTCCTGTTTGGCTGGCGTCTGTATGCCCGCATGATCGCCATCAGCAAGCAGGAAAACATCACCTCGATTGCTGACTTCATCGCCTCGCGCTATGGCAAGTCCCAGGCGCTGGCGGTGGCGGTCAGCCTGTTGTGCCTGGTCAGTGTGTTGCCCTATATCGCCCTGCAGCTCAAGGGTATCGTGCTGGGTTACAACCTGCTGAGCGTGCCGGCGATGCTCCAGGGCCAGGCCGAAGAGTCGACGGGGGCGGCCGATACCGCATTGGTAGTGACGCTGGTGCTGGCGTTGTTCACCATTTTGTTCGGTACCCGCAGCCTGGATGCCACCGAGCACCACCGTGGCATGATGCTGGCGATCGCCTTCGAGTCGCTGGTCAAGCTACTGGCCTTCCTGGCGGTTGGTGCCTTCGTGACTTTCAGTCTGTTCGGCGGGGTGCAGGACCTGCTCGAGCGTGCCAGCAGCAGTCCTGAGTTGTCCGACTACTGGCAGCGTGAAACGCTGGTAACCAGTCTGATCTTCCAGACCTTTATCGCTATCCTGGCCTTTCTCTGCCTGCCGCGGCAATTCCAGGTTGCGGTGGTGGAGAATATCGAACCGGGTGATCTGCGTCTGGCGCGCTGGGTGTTCCCAGCTTATCTGGTACTGGCTGCGCTGTTCGTGGTGCCGATCAGCCTGGCTGGGCAGATGACCCTGGGGCCGGCGGTCTCGGCCGACTCCTATGTGATCAGCGTGCCGCTGCTCGAAGGCCGGCCAGTGCTGGCGTTGCTGGCGTTTCTTGGCGGAGCGTCGGCAGCGACCGGAATGGTGATCGTGGCCGCCATTGCCCTGAGTACCATGGTCTCCAATGACGTGGTGCTGCCGTTGATGCTGCGCAACAAGAGTCAGCAGGAACGCTCCTATGAAGAGTTTCGCGGCCTGCTGCTGAATGTTCGGCGCACCAGTATTCTGGTTATTCTGTTACTGGCCTATGTGGTCTACCGGCTGATCGGTTCGGCCGGGACTCTGGCCAGTATCGGCCAGATCGCCTTTGGCGCGATTGCCCAGTTGGCACCGGCTATGTTTGGCGCGCTGTTCTGGAAGCAGGCCAATCGCAGCGGGGTGTTCGCCGGACTACTCATTGGCCTGGTGCTGTGGCTGTATCTGCTGATCCTGCCGTTGGTGGGCTCTGGTATGGGCTGGCAATTGAACGGTTGGCCGCTGCTTGAGGTGCTGCACGAGCGTTCGCTGGGGCTACCGGTCAATAGCATCACCCTGGGTAGCCTGATTGCGCTGACCTGCAACTTCATGGCCTTTGTTATGGTCTCGGTGTTCAGCCGAACCCGGGTGCTGGAGCATTGGCAGGCTGGCCGTTTCGTCAGCCAGGACTCGCAGGCCTGGGTCGATGGCCCGAGTCGGGCCTTGCTGCGGGTCACGGTGGAAGACCTGCTGGCCCTGGCGGCGCGCTTCGTTGGTGAGGAGCGGGCGTTGGCCAGCTTCCAGCGTTACGCGCAGGTTCAGGCCCTGAACTTCGCGCCGGGCCAGGTTGCCAGCAGCGGCTGGATTACCCACAGCGAGCGTTTGCTGGCCGGGGTGTTGGGAGCTTCTTCGGCACGGGTGGTGGTCAAGGCGGCGATTGAAGGGCGTGACATGCAGTTCGACGATGTGGTGCGTATCGTCGATGAAGCCTCGGAGGTCTTGCAGTTCAACCGGGGGCTGCTGCAGGGCGCGATCGAGAACATCACCCAGGGCATCAGCGTGGCCGACAAGGAACTGCGGCTGGTAGCCTGGAATCGTCGCTATCTGGAAATGTTCGAGTATCCCGATGGTCTGATCACCATTGGCCGGCCGATCGCCGACATTATTCTGAACAATGCCCAGCGTGGGCTGTGTGGCCCGGGCGATCCGCAGGAGCATGTCGACAAGCGCATTAACTGGATGAAACAGGGCACTGCTCACCGTTCCGAGCGGCGCTTCCCCAACGGCCGGGTGATCGAGATCATCGGCAACCCGATGCCTGGCGGCGGCTTTGTTATGAGCTTTACCGATATCACCGCGTTCCGTGAGGCCGAGCAGGCACTCAAGGAAGCCAATGAACGATTGGAGCAGCGGGTGGCCGAGCGGACCCGCGAACTGTCCGAACTCAACGAGGCGCTGCTGCTGGCCAAGGCCCAGACCGAGCGCGCCAGTCAGTCCAAGAGCAGGTTTTTGACCGCCGTCAGCCATGACCTGATGCAGCCGCTCAATGCCGCCCGGCTGTTCTCGGCTTCGCTCAGTCACCAGGAGGGCTTGCCGGCGGAAAGCGAGGAACTGATTCGCCATCTGGATACCTCGTTGCGCTCGGCCGAGGATCTGATTTCCGATCTGCTGGATATCTCGCGGCTGGAGGCCGGGCGGGTCAACCCGGAGTGGAGCGATTTCGATCTGGCCGAGTTGCTGGAGCCGCTGAAAATCGAGTTCGGGGCGATTGCTGCCGAGCAGGGTGTAGACCTGCGGGTGCTGTCCAGTCATTTACGGGTGCGCAGTGACATGCGCCTGCTGCGTCGGGTGCTGCAGAACTTCCTGACCAATGCCTTCCGCTATGCCGGGCGCTCGCGGGTACTGCTCGGGGTGCGGCGTCAGGGCGAGCAGGTGCGGATCGAGGTGTGGGACCAGGGGCCTGGCATTCCGCGCGACAAGTTGCAGGTGATTTTCGAGGAATTTCAGCGTCTGGATAGCCATCGCACCCAGGCGGAAAAAGGGCTGGGGCTGGGCCTGGCGATTGCCGACGGGCTGTGTCGGGTGCTTGGTCATGAGCTGGGCGTGCGCTCCTGGCCGGGGCGTGGCAGTGTGTTCAGCGTGACCCTGCCGGTGGCCAAGCACACGCCAGTCCGGGTGGCCGTGCCCAGTACTCAGCCAGCACCAGTGCTTAGTGGTGCGCAGGTGCTGTGCATCGACAACGAGCCGAATATCCTGACCGGGATGCAAAGCCTGCTCAGTCGCTGGCAATGCCATGTGGCTATCGCTCGCGACCGGCTGGAGGTCGAGCAGGTTCTGGAGTCCGGCTTCCAGCCGCAGTTGGTGTTGGTCGACTATCACCTGGATGCCGGGGATACCGGGCTTGAGCTGATGAGCTGGCTGCGCGAGCGGCTGTCCGACGATCTGCCAGGTGTGGTGATCAGCGCCGACGGGCGTAGCGAACTGATTGCCCACATCCGTCTGGCGGGTCTGGATTACCTGCCCAAGCCGGTCAAGCCGGCGGCTTTGCGGGCCTTGATCAGTCGCTACATCGACCTAAAGTAGAGGTGCTGGCAAACAGGGGCTAGCGACTGTTACTGCCCAACTGTACCTTGTCGGGGTAGGGTAGGGCTGTTAGCTTGCTCTGCCATCCCAGATCAATGTTGCACTCATGTCTGCCCGTTTTCAGATGGCCCTGCACGGGGCCCGCGATACCATTCCCATGCTGGTCGGCGCGCTGCCGTTCGGCATCATATTCGGCACCTTGGCGGTGGCCTCGGGGTTGTCGCTGGGCGCAACCCTGGCCATGTCTCTACTGGTGTTCGCCGGCTCAGCCCAGTTCATCGCTGTCAGTCTGGTGGCCTCCGGGGCTGGTCTGGCGGTGATTCTGCTGACGACCTTCATCGTCAACCTGCGGCACATGCTCTACAGTGCCAGCCTGTTGCCCTTTGTGCGTCATTTGCCGCAACGCTGGCGGGTGCCGCTGGCATTCTGGCTGACCGATGAAAGCTATGCAGTGGTTCAGCATCACTACCACGATGCTCAGACCCCAATGACCCACAAGCACTGGTATTTTCTTGGTTCCTGCCTGGCCATGTACAGCAACTGGTTCGCCTGCACCCTGATCGGCGCGTTGCTGGGCCATGCCTTACCGGGCATGGCTGGCTGGGGCCTGGATTTCGCCATGGTCGCAACCTTTATCGGTATTGTTGTGCCTATGCTGCGTACCCGGCCGATGCTGGTGGCCGCACTGGTTGCGGCAGTGGTAGCGCTGGTTGCGCATCCGCTGCCCTACAAGCTGGGGCTGATGCTGGCGGCGTTGCTGGGGGTGGCTGCCGGGGTAATGGCTGAGCGGCTGAATGCCCGCGAGCGTCTGGAGGTGGCTGATGAGCAGCTTTGAGGTTGCGCTGATCGCCGGTATGGCGCTGATTACCTTCGGTATTCGCTATGTATTGTTTGCCGCCGGCCATCGGGTGCGCTTCAGTCCGCTGGTCAGTCAGGCACTGGGCTATGTACCCGTGGCGGTACTGACTGCGATCATCGTTCCGGCAATGGTCATACCCGACGGCCAGCACTGGCAACTGAGCCTGGACAATGCCTACCTGATCGGTGGCCTCATCGCTATCCTGATCGCCGCACGCTGGCGTAACCTGCTGGCCACCATCGGTGGCGGTATGCTGGCCTTCTTCCTCTGGCGCTGGCTGGCCCAAGGGCTGTTCTGATTACCACAGCGAGGTGCGCCCGGTCCTGATGGCTACGGCCATCAGGCTGATGGCCGCCAGCGAAATGCACAGGGTGAAACCGATTACGGTTGTGCCGAAACCGATCAGATCACTGACGAAGCCGACCCCAAGTACTACCGAAGCCATGGTCAGATAGGCTAACAGGTAGAACGTTGAGTTGATGCTGGCGCGCTCGCTGGGCGGGGCATCCTGGCTGATCGAAGCCATGGCCACCACCCCGGTGGAGCCGGCACCACTGGCGGTGGCCAGGGTTGCCAGAGTAAACAGCCAGGGCGAGGCCAGGAGCACCGCGCCGGCCATCACCAGCAGGCCGCTGATCAGCAGGGTCGGGCCGACCAGTAGCAGACGATCACGTGGTTGGTGTTGGCAGAAAAACTGGCTGAGTCCGGCAATCAACTGCCAACCGGCGGCGAACATCCCGGCCAGTGCTCGGTCACTGATACCTACCAGCTCGCGGGCCAGCGACGGACCCAGCGAAGCGTACAGACTGCCGGTTGACCAGGCCAGGCAGATGGCCGCCCCAGCAAAGGCAAATGGCCCCAGCAACTCGCGTGGCACCCGAATAGTGGTAGGTCTCCAGCGCCGCAGGCTGAAACCGGCCTGGCGTTGTCCGATCCCGCTTGGCCAGGGTGCCAGCACCAGCAGGGCGATAGTCGTCAGGCTCATGACCACGACCAGTACGAAGGGCCAGGTATCCGCCCCTGGCCCAAGTTTCAGTGCCAATGAACTGAGCATAGGCCCGGCAAAGGCGCCCAGGGTGAAGGCCAGGGCCGACAGTGTGGCGGCACGGGTCCAGTTTTCGTTTGGCTCCAGTTCCACAACCGCTGCTGATGCAGCCCCCGTCACCAGCCCGGTACCCAAACCGGTCAAAACCCGCGCCACCCCCAGCCCGACAATATCCTGAGCCAGCAGGAACATCACTGCGCCGGCGGCGATGAACAGCATGCCGGGTACCAGCAATTGGCGGCGGCCGAGCTTGTCCGACAATGAGCCCAGGGTCAGCAGCATACTGATCACCCCGAGCACGTATACCGAAAAGATCGCCGTCAGGGCCGTGGATGAAAAGCCCATGCGTACCTGCCAGACCGCATACAGTGGGGTTGGCAGGTTGCTGGCGAAGATAGTGGTGAAGATTGCCAGCAAAGCCGCCGCCATGGCCAGGCGGCGGCTTTCTGGTGGGAGCGTCGTTGGCGCAGGGCCCGGCATAGCGTCATTTCCTGGGCAAAATAACGGCCATTATTGCAGAGTGCCGGCCCGCCTGCGCTAAGGATTGCTGATCACGCTTGGTGATGTACCCAGCCCATGGGCGAGTTCCGCTAATGACAATGGGTAGTCCGGGTCCAGAGCGCGCCGGCGCAGCGCTGTCAATTGAGAAAAGTCGCGTGGCGGTAGAGGCCAGTGCTCCGGGGCTTCGATCAGCTTTACACCGCTGTCGGTAATCTCGGCCAGGGCAAAACGGAAGGGGTGATAACCAGTCATGCCCAAACGCAGATCGGTAACCACCCAGTGATTGTCGATCAGGTCATAGCGCAGCACATCATCTGTGAACCAACGCAGCCGCTGGTGAGCGCTGCTGCCGGCCAGGGCCGTCTTGGCTGCCCGGTAGTGGCGCGGCAGGCGCTCCAGTGGCGGCGGCTGACGGTCCAGCCAACTCACCACGCCTTCGTAATAGTCATCACCATCAATTGCCACCACCCGCCAGAGCAGGGTGTTGAACGGGGTAGGCGAGGTGAAGGTCTGCTCGGTCTGAATGCCGCGCTCGGCCAGCGCCAGTTGCAATTGCTGCTCGGCCATCTGCTTGCCGGCCAGAGTACTGGCCAGATACAGACTGCTCAGACCCAGTGCCCAGTACTGCCAGCGCAGGCCGCGGTGGCGCAGGCCAAACAGCAGGCCGACGATAACGGCCAACAGCAGCGGCAGGGTGTATAGGGGGTCGATGATAAAAATGCTCGACCAGGCCGTAGGCGTAGGGGTGAACGGCCAGAACAGTTGTGTGCCGTAGGCGGTGAAGGCATCGAGTAGCACATGGGTCACCAGCACCAGCCAGATCGTCAACCATAAACGCATGCCGGTATAGCCGGGATTGGGACGATAACGGCGGATCAGCCAGGTCATCAGCAGGCTCAGACCGGTGAGTACGAACAGGGAATGGCTGAAACCGCGATGCTGGGTCATGTTGGCTACGGCATCGCCATAGTCAAGCACCACATCCAGGTCTGGCAGGGTACCAAGCATGGCACCGTAGAGCAGGGCTTTGCGTCCCTGCCAGCGACCGAGCATGGCACCATGAATCGAGGCGCCGAGAACTGCCTGGGTAATTGAATCCACTGCCACCGTCCCGTTTGGTTCAAGGGCGTCAGCTTAACCCGGTTGGCCAATACAGGCCCAGCGGCAAATGGATTCGAGTTTTTTCCGGCTCAGAGGGCGTGTTGCTTATCCAGCTCAATGGACGCATCGAGCAGTTCCAGCAGCGCCTTGCGACTCTTGAGCTTGGTATTGCGGTGCGCGGTCATGTTCAGGGTGGTGAGGAACTTGGCCATCGCCAGGGTTTGCTCTTCCAGTTGATCGGCGGGCACCACCTTGTCCAGAAAGCCAGCTTCTACTGCCTGCTCCGGTGAGAACATCTCGGCATTGATGACCGAGCGGTTGAATGCTGCGTTGGTCAGCCGGGCGCGGGCCAGCTCAATGCCGACATGGTGCATGGTCATGCCGATCGCCACTTCGTTCAGGCCAATCTTGAACGGACCCTCTACGCCAATCCGGTAGTCGGCAGAGAGCAGGATGAACGCGCCCTTGGCCACGGCATGGCCGGTGCAGCAGACCACCACCGGGAATGGGTGCGAGAGCATGCGCCGGGCCAGAGTCGAGCCCTTGGCTACCAACGCCTTGGCCGCCTCGGCGCTGGAGGTCATCACCTTGAGGTCATAACCACCCGAGAGCATACCCGGCTGACCGCTGATCACTACCACCGCCCGATCCTTCTCAGCCTGGTCCAGCGCCGCATTGAAGGCATCGATCACCTCCGGTGAAATCGCATTGACCTTGCCATTGCTCAGACTCAGGTGGGCAATGCCGTCGGCAAAACGGTAGGAAACCAGCTCGCTCATGATCAAATCCTCGATGCAAAGACCACAGGCCGACACGGCCTGGTATCGAGGCAGTTTAACAACTTAATCATGACCGGCCAGTTCTGGCTATCCTGTTGCCGTGGCTGCGAAAAAGGGTTTGCCAAGGCAGCCTGCATCCGGTAAATTAGCGCGCCTTGGTAGCCGGGTGACCGGTCATCAAGCCTCCGGAGAGGTGTCCGAGTGGTTGAAGGAGCACGCCTGGAAAGTGTGTATACGTTAATAGCGTATCGAGGGTTCGAATCCCTCTCTCTCCGCCAGATACTCAAGCTAAACCCCTGATTACATTATGTTTTCAGGGGTTTTTGCTTTTTAGTGGCTGGAACTGTCGAAGAACCATCGAAAGGGTTCAGTCCGCTCAGGAGTTAACCAGCATGGATGGTTTGCAACAGGGCATGAGGCTGTGTTCTGCCTGAGCGTTGACTCGCCTCAAAACCGCGCCAAACACCGAATCGCCGCCGCAGCCGCGGCCGTGCGATTCTCCACCCCCAGTTTGCGGAACACCTGTTCCAGATGTTTGTTCACCGTGCGTGGGCTCATGTCGAGGATCTGGCCGATTTCGCGGTTGGTCTTGCCGTTGGCGATCCACAGCATCACGTCGGCTTCGCGCCCGGTCAGGCCGAAGTGGTCGCGCAGGCGCTCGCAGGCATCGTCGCTGCGCGGGTTGTCGACCAGCCGCAGCAGGTGTTCCTGAGCTGATACGCTGGCGAGAAATTCGATTACCGGGCCGTCCTTGCTGGCCCGCGCCGGCGTCAGGTGGTGGCCGGGTTGGGGGGCGTGGCTGAGCCAGGTAGCGAGTTCTCCGGCCAGTTGCCGGAGGTCGTCGGTATGCGCATAGCCGCACTGGTGCAAGCGCTGGCTGACCTGTGGGGTGGCCCAGAGTTGTTCGCCTCTGGCATCCACGGCGAACAGGTAATGGCCGGTGTGATCCAGTGCCATGCGGGCGCTTTGGGCCATGCGCGCGTTGGCCAGATGGACCTGCATGCGGGCCAGCAGTTCGTCGGCCTTGATCGGTTTGTTGACGTAGTCCACGCCGCCGCTGTTCAGGCCCATGACCACATGTTCGGTGTCGCTCAGGCCGGTCATGAAAATAATTGGTACATCGGTCAGCGCCGGGTTGGTCTTGAGCTGGCGGCAGGTTTCAAAGCCGTCCATGTTCGGCATCAGCGCATCGAGCAGGATCAGGTCAGGGGTGATGTTGCGGGTGATGTTCAGAGCCTGGGCACCTTCTAGTGCAACCAGCACGGTCATGCCGGCATTTTCCAGCACATCGTTGAGCATGCGGACACTGTCCAGAGCGTCGTCGACGATCAGGATGGTGTCGCGTGGGCTTTCAAGAGCATTCATGGTCGGTTACCTGAAGCCGTTGCTGCAGGGCTTCGAATTGGAAGGCCTCAGCAAGGCCGATCAGTTGGTTGTAGTAGTCATGGCGGGCGCTGTCTTGCTCGCGCAACTGGTACAGCGCCTCGAGCAGGCCCTTGCGATGGCCGATGGACGCCAGTGCCTGCAAGGTCGGCAGGCCGGGCAGGGGGGTGGCCGGGGCTGGCGCAGGTTGTGTGTGAGCGGCCGGCATCGCCGGTTCATGGCGCCACTGCAATTGCAGCAGCAGGCCGATCTGTTCGAGCAACTGGGCCAGTTGCACCGGCTTGATAAAGTAGCCCTGATGCAGTGCCGGTACCTGAGACTGGCCGCCGTCGGCGGCATCGGCGGACAGCACGATGACCGGTGTGGTGCAGCCGCTGGCGCGCAGTTCGGCCAGCAGGCTCCAGCCGTCCTGGCCGGGCATATTCAGATCGAGCAGCAGCAGGTCGGCTGGTTGCTGGCGCAGCAGTTCCACTGCCAGCAAGGGGTTGGCCAGGGTCTGTACCTCAAAGCCCAGAGGCGTGAGCAGGTTGGTCATCAACTGGCGGTGCGAGTCTTCGTCGTCGATCACCACAATGCGCCGGGTCGGGCCGGCATAGCCGTGCGGTGGACGCAGTGCCGGGGGCGGATCGTCTGGCCTGTCGCGCCGGGCGCTGGCCAGCAGTAGTGTGACCTTGAAGATGCTGCCCTGGCCCGGGTGGCTCTGCACACTGATGTCGCCACCCATGATTTCGCACAGCAGCTTGGTAATGGTCAGTCCCAGCCCGGTGCCGAAGGCGGTCGAGCCGGGATTGCGCACCCGCTCGAAGGGCTGGAAGATGCGTTCGAGATCCTCGCGGCGAATACCTTCGCCACTGTCTTCGACCTTGAACTCGGCGACCTCGCTGCGGTAGCGCAGGGTCAGGCGCACATGCCCGGATTCGGTGTATTTGATGGCGTTGGACAGCAGGTTGATCAGAATCTGACGCAGGCGCTTTTCGTCGGTACGTACCCAGCGCGGCAGGCGGTCCTGGCAGTGGAATTCGAACGCCAGGCCCTTGGCCTCGGCCTGCAGGCGGAACATGTGGACCAGTTGATCGAGCAACAGGTCGATGCGCACTTCGCTCAGGTGCAGCTCCAAGCGTCCGGCCTCGATCTTGGAAATATCCAGCAGCCCTTCGATCAGATCGGCCAGGTACTCGCCGCTGCGGCGAATCACCCCCAGTGCCGGGCGGCGAATTTCTGGAATTTGCGGGTCCTGTTCCAGCAGTTGAGCGTAACCGAGTACCGCATTGAGCGGTGAGCGCAGCTCATGGCTGATGCCGGTCAGGTAACGACTCTTGGCCTGGTTGGCGGCTTCGGCCTGCTCCTTGGCCTGTTGCAGTGCTCGGTCGGTCAGTTCGTGGGCTTCGATCTCTTCCAGCAGCAGGCGGTTCTGCCGGTTGGATTCCTCCTGGGCGACCCGGCGGCTGTCATTGGCCAGTACAAACAGCCAACTGATCACTCCGGTAATGATCAGCAGAATGAAAAACACCTTCCACAGGGTGCTGGCCAGCAGGGCCTGGGTGGCGCTGTCGCTGAACGGTGTCTGGTAGTAAATCAGTGCCAGCAGCAGACCGGTAACGCCATTGATCAGCGCCAGCAGGCCAAGAAAATGACCGATCCGTGAGCCGACCCGTGGCATCAGACGCTCGGGCAGCAGCAGCCGGAGCAAACCGCGCATCTGTTCGGCATAGCCGGCGCCGGGTTTGCAGTAGTCGCCGCAGCGGGCATCCAGCGAGCAGCACAGCGAGCAGATCTGTCCACCATAGGCCGGGCAATTGGTGATGTCTTCGGGCTCGAAACGGTTTTCGCACACGCAGCAGGCCAGTCGTTCGTCAGCCTCGGGTTGCAGGCGGATCACCTCGCGCGCCAGGTAATAACGTCCGCCGGTCAGCCAGGCGATCAGCGGGGCGCAGAGCAGGGCAGTGCCCAGGGCAATGAAGTGTGCCAGAGCCTGCGCCACTTCACCGAGTAGCCCGGCAAAGCCAAGCATACCGACCAGTGTGGCCAGCAGCATGGCGCCGACACCCACCGGATTGATGTCATACAGATGCGCGCGCTTGAACTCGATATGCTTGGGCGACAGTCCGAGCGGCTTGTTGATCACCAGATCGGCGACCAGTGCGCCGGCCCAGGCGGTGGCGATGATGCCGTAATAGCCCAGGGTTTCTTCCAGCGCCCGGTATACCCCCAGCTCCATCACCAGCAGCGCAATGCTGACATTGAATACCAGCCAGACCACCCGGCCGGGGTGGCTGTGGGTCAGCCGGGAAAAGAAGTTCGACCAGGCAATCGAGCCGGCATAGGCGTTGGTGACGTTGATCTTGACCTGGCACAGGATCACGAAGATACCGGCTGCAGCCAGCGCCACCTGTGGCGAGTTGGTCAGGTAGCCGAAGGCGATCATGTACATGCGGGTCGGATCGGCGGCTTCCTCGTAGGGCACCCCGTGGTTTAGCGCCAGCACGGCCAGGAACGAGCCGGCCAGAATTTTCAGCGCGCCGATGATGATCCAGCCCGGCCCGCCGGCCATCACCGCCGCCCACCAGCGCAGACTTTTACCGGGCTCGGCCTTGGGCACAAAGCGCAGAAAATCGACCTGCTCGCCAATCTGGGCGATCAGCGAGAACATCACCGCAGCGGCGGCGCCGAACATCAGCAGGTTCAGCCCGCTGGCCGGATCACTGCCCGGCTCGCGGCCGGCGAACTGGGTCCAGTCCTGCACCGCGCTGGCGTCGGCATAGATGATGAAGACGAACGGAACCAGTTGCAGGATGATCCAGAATGGCTGGCTCCACAGCTGGAAGCGGCTGATCAGGGTGATGCCATGGGTCACCAGCGGAATGATCACCAGCGCGCAAATGATGTAGCCCAGCGCCAGCGGCACGCCGAACAGCAGTTCCAGCGCCATGGCCATGATCACCGCTTCCAGAGCGAAGAAGATGAAGGTGAAGCTGGCGTAGATCAGCGAGGTGATGGTCGAGCCGATGTAACCAAAGCCGGCACCGCGGGTCAGCAGATCGCTGTCGACCCCGTAGCGGGCAGCGTAATAGCTGATCGGGATGGCGGTCAGCAGAATCACCAGACTGACCGCCAGAATCGCCGCCACTGCATTGGTAAAGCCGTAATGCAGGGTAATGGCGCCGCCAATCGCTTCCAGGGCCAGAAACGAGATAGCCCCCAGCGCAGTACCGGCCACCCGTGACGCCGGCCAGCGTCGGGCGCTTTTGGCGGTGAAGCGCAGGGCGTAGTCCTCCAGCGTTTCGTTGGCGACCCACTGGTTGTAGTTGCGGCGCACGCGGAAGATGTGTTGCCTGGCAGTCATGGACTCCCCTCGGTGCCAGTTTTGGTGACACTGGCGGCTCGATCTGCACCGGCATGGTGCGATATCTGGGTGGCCGGTCCGCTGTAACGCTGCATCAGCCGCCCCCTGGCAGGCTCTCTCAATATACATGCCAGCTTGTCTATTTAAGCGAGCCTTCCATCTGCTCCTTTCCCGTCAGACCCCCCCTTCCCACCATCGCCTTCACTCACCGTCATTGCGAGGGCCGCAGGCCCGTGGCAATCCATGCGTGGTTCGCGCCGGGCAGGCCGTTTGGATTGCCACGTCACTACGTTCCTCGCAATGACGCGTTGTGGCGTCTTTGCACTGATGGGGGCTAGCGTCCCCGCAATGACGAGGCTAGCCCCCCTCCCTTCATTGCGAGGGCCGCAGGCCCGTGGCAATCCATGTGTGGTTCGCGTCGGGCAGGCCGTCTGGATTGCCACGTCACTACGTTCCTCGCAATGACGCGTTGTGGCGTCTTTGCACTGATGGGGGCTAGCGTCCCCGCAATGACGAGGCTAGCCCCCCTCCCTTCATTGCGAGGGCCGCAGGCCCGTGGCAATCCATGTGTGGTTCGCGTCGGGCAGGCCGTCTGGATTGCCACGTCACTACGTTCCTCGCAATGACGCGTTGTGGCGTCTTTGCACTGATGGGGGCTAGCGTCCCCGCAATGACGAGGCTAGCCCCCCTCCCTTCATTGCGAGGGCCGCAGGCCCGTGGCAATCCATGTGTGGTTCGCGTCGGGCAGGCCGTCTGGATTGCCACGTCACTACGTTCCTCGCAATGACGCGTTGTGGCGTCTTTGCACTGATGGGGGCTAGCGTCCCCGCAATGACGAGGCTAGCCCCCCTCCCTTCATTGCGAGGGCCGCAGGCCCGTGGCAATCCATGTGTGGTTAGCGCTGGGCAGGCCGTCTGGATTGCCACGTCGCTCTGCTCCTCGCAATGACGAGGTTAGTCCCATCGGGGAAGACATATAACCGCGCTCATTTCTATACCGCAGCGAACCTGCCGGCCATGCGTCAAATGACGTAGGCGGCTGGGGTATTTGTCGAATGGGCAGCTTGATGGGTGCTTAGCAGAATGCGAGTCGTGCGCTTAAGGCATCACCGGATCTGCCCCGGTGGTGCCGTTTTTTCCCAGTTTCACCGACACGAGGAATCACCATGGAGCACTCCAAACCCAAGCTGTCCCGCCGCAGTTTTCTGGCGCGTTCGATCGCGGCCATGTCCGCCGCCGTGCTGCTGTCCGGCATCAGCCTGACCGCCACGGCCAACCCGAGCACCGCTGAGGTCAACACCACTGGCCTGGCGGTAACCGATGACACCGTCAAGGTCGGCATCCTGCATTCGATCACCGGCACCATGGCGATCAGTGAAGAGGGCTCGGTGCAGGCCGAGATTCTCGCCATCGAGCAGATCAACGCCATGGGCGGGGTACTCGGACGGCAGATCGAATACGTTCAGGAAGACGGCGCCAGTGACTGGCCGACCTTCGCCGACCGCGCCAACAAGCTGCTGCGCCAGGACAAGGTGGCGGCGGTATTTGGCTGCTGGACTTCGGCCTCGCGCAAGGCGGTACTGCCGATCTTTGAGCGCAACAACGGCATGCTCTATTACCCGACCTTCTACGAGGGGCTGGAGCAGTCGCCCAACGTGATCTACACCGGCCAGGAAGCCACCCAGCAGATTCTTGCCGGGCTTGACTGGGTGTCAGAAGACAAGGGTGCCAAGACCTTTTACCTGATCGGCTCGGACTACATCTGGCCGCGCACCTCGAACAAGATCGCCCGTACCCACATCGAGCAGCACCTGGGTGGCCAGGTGGTCGGTGAGGACTACTTCCCGCTCGGCCACACCAGCTTCAACTCGGTGATCAACCGCATCCGCCTGCGCAAGCCGGACGTGATCTTCGCCTCGGTGGTTGGCGGCTCCAACGTGGCCTTCTACCGCCAGCTCAAGGCCGCGGGTCTGGACATGACCAAGGAAGACTTCACCCTGCTGACCATCTCGGTCACCGAGGATGAAATTCTCGGTATCGGCGGTGACAACATCGAGGGTGCCTATGCCTCGATGAAGTACTTCCAGAGCCTGCCGAATGAAAACAACCAGGCCTTCGTCGAAGCCTTCAAGGCCCGCTGGGGTGCTGATGCGGTGATCGGTGACGTCACCCAGGCCGCCTACCTCGGGCCCTGGTTGTGGAAGGCCGCCGTGGAGAAGGCCGGCTCGTTCGATGTTGACCGTGTGCGCGAAGCCTCGCCGGGCATCGAGCTGACCACCGCGCCGGAAGGTTATGTACGCATCCACGAAAACCACCACCTGTGGTCCAAGACCCGCATCGGCCACGCCCAGCGTGACGGCCAGTTCAAGGTGGTCTACGAGACCGAAGAGCTGATGGAACCCGATCCGTTCCCGGCCGGTTACCAGTAAGCCTGTAGCACCCGCCGGCCAGTCGGCCGGCGGGACCGTTTTGCCTGGTTTGCCTGTCCATCTGCCGGAGGAAGGACCATGTTCTCTGACTTCTCTGCCGCCGAGCTGACCGCGATCTTTGCCATGCAGGGTTTTGCCGGTCTGATCCTGTTCGCGGTGTTCGTTCTTATGGCCCTGGGCCTGGCCATCATTTTCGGCCAGATGGGGGTCATCAATATGGCGCATGGTGAGTTCATGATCCTCGGTGCCTATGTCACCTACATGACCTCGAACCTGTTCGCCAACCACTTTCCCGAACTGTTCGGTTCCTACTTCCTGTTCGCCATCGTCTTCGCCTTCTTCGCCGCGGCGTTGCTCGGGGTGATCGTCGAATGGGGACTGATCCGCTTTCTCTACCATCGCCCGCTGGACACCCTGCTGGCCACCTGGGGCCTGAGCCTGATTCTGCAGCAGGCCTACCGCTCGATCTTCGGCGCCCGTGAGGTCGGGGTGGTGATCCCCGACTGGCTGATGGGTTCCTACCAGCTCACCGACATGATCGAGGTGCCGATCAACGGTCTGTTCGTCATGGCCCTGGCGGTGCTGGCCACAGTCACCGTGGCGGTGCTGATGTACCGCTCGCGCTGGGGCAAGCAGGTGCGCGCCGTAGTGCAGAACCGCGACATGGCTGGCGCCGTGGGCATCAACACGGCCCGGGTGGACCGCCTGACCTTCGCCCTGGGCTGCGGCATTGCTGGGGTCGCCGGCAGCGCCTTCACCATGATCGGCTCCACCGGCCCCAGCTCCGGCCAGCTGTACATCGTCGACACCTTCCTGGTGGTGGTGTTTGGCGGTGCCGGCAGCCTGTTCGGCACGGTCGCCTCGGCATTCAGCATCTCGCAGTCGCAATCGATCATGGAATTCTTCATGGGCGGTTCGATGGCCAAGGTACTGACCCTGCTGGTGGTGGTGATCATCCTGATGTTCCGCCCCCAGGGGTTGTTCAGTCTCAAAGTGCGCCGCTAGGAGGAGCCCGTCATGCCATTCTCATCCTTCAAGGAGTTCATGCCGCGCCAGGATCTGCTGTCGTTCCTGGTGCTGGCGCTGGTGTTGCTGGTGGCGCTGCCGCTGGCGCTGGACGTGATGCGTCTGAATCAGGTCGGCAAGTTCCTCAGCTTTGCCTTTGTCGCCGTCGGCCTGGTGCTGTGCTGGGGCTACGGCGGCATCCTCAGCCTGGGGCAGGGGGTGTTCTACGGTCTGGGCGGCTACGCCCTGGCCATGTACCTCAAGCTTGAGGCCTCGACCCCGGAAAACACCGCGATCCAGACCACTCCGGGTATCCCGGATTTCATGGACTGGAACCGCATCACCGAACTGCCGTGGTTCTGGGAACCCTTCTACAGCCTGACCTTCGCCATCATCGCGGTGGTCGTGGTGCCGAGCATCGTCGCCTACCTGATCGGCGTAGCGATGTTCAAGCGCCGGGTCGGCGGGGTGTATTTCGCCATCATCACCCAGTCGATCGCCGCGATCCTGACCATCCTGATTATCGGCCAGCAGGGGCTGACCGGCGGGGTCAACGGCATCACCGACCTGCGCACGCTCAAGGGCTGGAACATCCACACCGACGAGGCCAGCTACATCCTCTACTTCGTCTGCGTGGCGCTGCTGTTCATCTGTCTGCTGGTAGCCCAGTACATCCGCCGCAGCAAGACCGGACGGATTCTGGTGGCGATGCGCGGGCAGGAGGACCGGGTGCGCTTTTCCGGCTACGACATCGCCAACTTCAAGGTCTTCGTGTTCTGCGTCGGCGCTGCCTTTGCCGGCATCGGCGGGGCCATGTTCACCCTCCAGGAAGGCTTCATGTCACCGAGCTTCGTCGGGGTAGTGCCATCGATCGAGATGGTGATCTTCTGCGCCGTCGGTGGCCGGTTGTCGATCATCGGTGCGGTCTACGGCGTGCTGCTGGTCAGCGTGGCCAAGACCCTGTTCGGCGAGAGCTTCCCGGATCTCTGGCTGTTCGCCATGGGCCTGATCTTCATCGGCGTGGTGCTGGCGCTGCCCAACGGCATTGCCGGCCTGTACGCCAACTGGGTGGCGCCGCATGTCGACCGGCTGCTTAATCGCCTGTTCGGCAAGCCGGGCGAGCCGCGCATTGACGTCCTTCAACCCAGCAGCCAGGGAGCCAGCTCATGAGCCAGGGATCCAATACCGATTTCATCCTCGCCGTGGAAGGGCTCACGGTCTCGTTCGACGGCTTCAAGGCAGTCAACGACCTCAGCTTTTACGTCGACCAGAACGAGATCCGCGTGATCATCGGTCCCAATGGCGCCGGCAAGACCACGGTGCTGGATCTGATCTGCGGCCGTACCAAGGCCACCGACGGTTCGATCCGCTTTCGCAACCGCGAGCTGACCCGGCTCAAGGAGCACCAGATCGTCAAGGCCGGGGTCGGGCGCAAGTTCCAGAACCCCTCGATCTACCCGGACTTGACCGTGTTCGAGAACCTGGAAATTTCCTATCCCAGCGGGCGTGGGGTGTTCGGCAGCCTGGCCTTCAAGCGCACCGCCGAGGTGGTGGCGCGCATCGAGGAAATCGCCGGGCGGATTTTTCTCTCCGAGCATCTGCACACCCAGGCCGACCTGCTCAGCCATGGCCAGAAACAGTGGCTGGAGATCGGCATGCTGCTGATCCAGAAACCCGAACTGCTGATGCTCGATGAGCCGGTGGCCGGCATGTCGGTCAACGAACGCCGGCAGACCGCCGTGCTGCTGCGCGAGATCGCCAAGGAACACACCATGATCGTGATCGAGCACGACATGCAGTTCGTGGCGGAAATCGCCGACAAGGTCACGGTGCTGCACCAGGGCCGCATTCTCGCCGAGGGCTCGCCGGAGAAGGTCAAGGCCGACCCCAAGGTCATCGAAGTTTATCTGGGTCATTGAGTGGGGGCAGAGCATGTTTAACGTATCCGATTACAGCGTGGCCTACGGGCAGAGCCAGATTCTGCGCAATCTCAACTTCAACGTCGGCAAGAACGAAATCGTCGCCATCATGGGCCGCAACGGCATGGGCAAGACCACGCTGATGAAGTCGCTGATGGGGGTAATTCCCAGCCAGAGCGGCAAGGTCACGCTGGATGACTGCGAGGTCGCCGGGCTGAAAAGCCACCAGCGGGTCAAGGCCGGCATGGCCTATGTGCCGCAGGGGCGGATGATTTTCTCGACCATGACAGTGCGCGAGAACATCGAAACCGGCCTGACCGTCACCGGCCGGCGCAGCGTACCCGATGACCTCTATGACCTGTTCCCGGTGCTGCTGGAGATGCGCTCGCGGCGTGGCGGCAACCTGTCCGGTGGCCAGCAGCAACAGCTGGCGATTGCCCGGGCGCTGGCCAGCAATCCGAAAATGCTGCTGCTCGACGAGCCCACCGAGGGTATCCAGCCATCGATCATCAGCGATATGGCGCGCACCCTGAAAATGATTCGCGACCAGCGCGGCCTGTCGATCATCGTTTCGGAACAGGTACTCAAGTTCGCCCTCGACATCGCCGACCGCATCCTGGTGATCGAAAAGGGCGAGATCGTCCACGAAGAACTCAGGGCCAGCGTCGACGAAGCCAAGATCGCTTCCTACCTGGCCGTCTGACCATCAATCAACGATAAGGAGTCCGCCATGCGTCATGGTGACATTTCCAGCAGCAAGGACACCGTCGGCGTAGCCGTGGTCAACTACAAGATGCCGCGCCTGCATACCCGCGAGCAGGTGCTTGAGAATGCGCACAGGATCGCCGACATGATTCGCGGCATGAAGCTCGGCCTGCCCGGCATGGATCTGGTGATCTTCCCCGAATACAGCACCATGGGGATCATGTATGACAACGACGAGATGATGGCCACCGCCGCCAGCATTCCCGGCGATGAAACTGCGATCTTCAGCCAGGCCTGCCGTGACGCCAACACCTGGGGCGTGTTCTCGCTGACCGGCGAACGCCACGAACAGCACCCGCACAAGGCGCCGTACAACACGCTGGTGCTGATCAACAGCGACGGCGAGATCGTGCAGAAGTACCGCAAGTGCATCCCCTGGTGTCCGATCGAAGGCTGGTATCCCGGCGACACTACCCATGTCAGCGAAGGCCCCAAGGGCCTGAAGATCAGCCTGATCATCTGCGATGACGGCAACTACCCGGAAATCTGGCGCGACTGCGCGATGAAGGGCGCCGAACTGATTGTGCGCTGCCAGGGCTACATGTACCCGGCCAAGGAACAGCAGATCATGATGGCCAAGAGCATGGCCTGGGCCAACAACTGCTATGTCGCAGTGGCCAACGCCACCGGCTTTGATGGCGTGTATTCCTACTTCGGCCACTCGGCAATCATCGGCTTTGACGGCCGTACCCTGGGTGAATGCGGTGAGGAAGACATGGGCGTGCAGTATGCCCAGCTGTCGGTCAGCCAGATCCGCGATGCGCGCGCCAACGACCAGTCGCAGAACCACCTGTTCAAGCTGCTGCACCGGGGCTACACCGGCGTGTTCAACTCCGGCGATGGCGACCGCGGCGTGGCCGACTGCCCGTTCGACTTCTACCGCACCTGGGTCATGGATGCAGAAAAGGCCCGCGACCAGGTCGAGGCCATGACCCGCAGCACCATAGGCGTGGCCGACTGCCCGGTAGGTGAACTGCCAGTGGCCGGCAAGGAGAAGGGTGCCTGGGGCTGAGTTGCCGGCATGGATCGCCACGGCCTACGGCCTCGCGATGACGGGGAGGGGAGCCAAGTACCGGTGTAACACCCCCACCCCCGTCATTGCGAGGCACGCAGTGCCGTGGCAATCCACCGACACGGCAATCCATTCACTACCACAGACAAGGACAGGTCCATGCCCTTCGCCAACGAACGCCTTGCCGCCAACCGCGACCTGCTGGCCCAGCGCCCGAGCAAAACCGGCCTACGCCAGACCCGCTTTACCTTCGACCCGCAGCAGGTCAGCCAACTCCTGCACCAGCGCATCATCGGCCAGGACGCCGCCCTCGCCACCCTCAGCGACCTGTTGCAGGTCATCCGCGCCGACCTGGCCCCGGAACAGCGACCGCTTGGCGTCTGCCTGCTGATGGGCCCGACAGGCGTCGGCAAGACCGAAACCGTGCGTGTACTGGCCGAAGCCCTGCACGGCAGCCCGGACGCCATGTGCCGCATCGACATGAACACCCTCAGCCAGGAACACTACGCCTCGGCACTGACGGGCGCGCCGCCCGGCTACGTCGGCAGCAAGGAAGGCCACACCCTGTTCGATGCCGACAAAATCCGTGGCAGCTACAGCAAGCCCGGCATTGTCCTGTTCGACGAACTGGAAAAGGCCAGCAGTGAGGTCATCCGCACCCTGCTCAACGTCCTCGACGCCGGCCAGCTGACCCTGCCGGCCGGCAACCGCACGTTGGATTTTCGCAACAGCCTGATCTTTCTCACCAGCAACCTCGGTGCCGCTGAACTGGCGCGCTACCACGGCCGCTTTCGCTCCGGCTGGCGGCGCTGGCTTGGCCCAAGCACCGGCCAGGAGCGGCAGATACTTGACCAGGCCCTGAGTCAGCGCTTCGACCCCGAGTTCATCAACCGCATCGACCATATCGTTCAGTACCAGCGTCTGGACGAAGACCTCAGCGAACCATTGCTGGATATTGAACTGCAACGCCTGACCCGCCGCCTGGCTAGACAGCAGGCCGAACTGCGCCTCACCGCCAACGCCCGCCACTTCCTGTGCCAGGGCTATGACCGCCGCTACGGCGCCCGCGACCTGGCGCGCCAGGTACGCCAAATACTCACCCCAAGACTCGCCCACGCCCTGTTGCAAACCCCCAGTGCCAGCCTGTTCATCGCCGACTACCAGAACGGACAGTTAAAAGTCTTCCCCACCGACTAACCCTGGATCGCCACAGGCCTACGGCCCTCGCGATGACGGAGACGAAGAGCCAGGCACCGGCGCAACGTCCCCCTCACCACGTCATTGCGAGGCGCAGGGGGCAGTCATCCGCCGCCGCGGCCCCCACCTCGTCATTGCGAGGCACGCAGTGCCGCGGCAATCCACCGCCCCCCACCCCGTCATTGCNCGGCAATCCACCGCCCCCCACCCCGTCATTGCGAGGCGCGTCAGCGCCGTGGCAATCCACAAAGGCATCCCCACCCCTGAATCAACCTCCCCATACCACCTACGTCAAATGACGTAGACAGGGGTGTCATTTCACGAATGGTCGCCAGGCCAGCGCTTGGCGATAGTGACCCGGTAGTTCATTTCGACCCCCATCTGCCCTCAGGAGCTGACAATGGCTGACACCATCATCAAGATCGATCTGAAAAAGTCGCCCTACGAAAACGACATGGTCCACAACCGCTGGCACCCGGACATTCCCATGGTCGCCACGGTCAAGCCCGGCGACGACTTCATCCTTGAATGCTACGACTGGACCGGCGGCCAGATCGCCAACAACGACAGCGCCGACGACGTGCGTGACGTCGACCTGAGCCAGGTGCACTTCCTGTCCGGCCCGATTGGCGTGGAAGGCTGCGAACCGGGTGACCTGCTGGAAGTCGACATCCTCGACATCGGCACCTTCGACGAAAGTCAGTGGGGCTTCAACGGCTTCTTCTCCAAGCAGAACGGCGGCGGCTTCCTGACCGAACACTTCCCCGAAGCGCAAAAATCCATCTGGGACTTCAACGGCATGTTCACCAAGTCCCGGCACATTCCGAATGTCGAATTCGCCGGCCTGATCCACCCCGGCCTGATCGGCTGCCTGCCGTCCAAGGAAATGCTCGAAGAGTGGAACAAGCGCGAAACCGAACTGTTTGAAACCGACCCCGAGCGCGTCCCCGGCCTGGCCAACTTGCCCTATGCCGAAACCGCGCACATGGGCCGCCTGAGCGGCGAGGCCAAAGCCAAGGCCGCTGCCGAAGGCGCGCGCACCGTACCGCCGCGTGAGCATGGCGGCAACTGCGACATCAAGGACCTGTCGCGCGGCTCCAAGGTCTACTTCCCGGTCTACGTCAAGGGCGGCGGGCTGTCGGTGGGCGATCTGCACTTCAGCCAGGGTGACGGCGAAATCACCTTCTGCGGCGCCATTGAAATGGCTGGCTGGATTCACCTGCGGGTCAACCTGATCAAGGACGGTGTAGCCAAGTACGGCATCAAGAACCCGATCTTCAAACCCAGCCCGATCAAGCCGCGCTACGACGACTACGTAATCTTCGAAGGCATCTCGGTCGACGAGCAGGGCAAGCAGCACTACCTGGACGTGCATATCGCCTACCGCCAGGCCTGCCTCAATGCCATCGAATACCTGACCAAGTTTGGCTACAGCCGCGCCCAGGCCTACGCACTGCTGGGCTGCGCCCCGGTGGAAGGGCATATCAGCGGCGTGGTCGACGTACCCAACGCCTGCGCCACCCTGTGGCTGCCGACCGGCATCTTCGACTTCGACATCAACCCCAGCGCCAGCGGCCCGCAAACCAAAGTGTCCGGCGGCATGGACGTACCGCTGTCGAAGGACAAGGAGTAAGCCGCCATGCCCTTGTATGACTACAAGTGCCAGGAGCATGGGATTTTCCATGCCCTGGCGACCATGGACGAGTTCGACAAACCGCAGCCCTGCCCGCAGTGCGGCGTGATGTCAGCCAAGGTGATCCTGCTGCCGGCCCACCTGTTCAAGGTTGACGACAGCGAACGCAAGGCCAGGGACCGCAACGAAAAGGCCATGCACAGCCCGATCCTGTCCACACCTGAGTACCGCGCCGAAGAACAGGCCCGGCACGAGCACAAACACGGCAAGGGCTGCGGCTGCGCGCACCAGAAACTCGGCAAATCAAAACTGTTCTGGACCGCCAGCGGCGAAAAGATGTTCCCCTCCGCCCGGCCCTGGATGATCAGCCACTAACCTGTCCCCCTGGGAAGCGCGAGCATCCGCTCGCGCCTGGGAAGCCTGCGCCAGCGCCAGGTCTGACCGCTCCACCCATCCCCCCCAAAAAAATGGATCTCTGTCATAGCGACACCAGGTACGCATAGCACAGCTGATATTTGTGGCTTGTAGGCTACAAAATATACCAGGTTGGGCAGATGTGTGGCTTAAGGGCTACAAGGCTTTATAGGCAGAGCTTGTATAAATGTAGCTTACAGGCTACATTTTCGGTGAATTTTCTATTTTTGATGCTCAGGAGCTACAAATGTCCTCACTGTACGACGTTGCCGAAATGCTCAAGCAAGCACGCCGTGACGCGAACCTGAGCCAGGAAGCCATTGCCAAGCGTGCCGGTGTATCACGCTCCACTGTGGCCCGCATGGAAACCTTGGCCAAGGGGGATATGAGCGTTTCGGCGCTGGTTCGCCTGCTGGAGGCCGCAGGGTATGACTTGAAGCTGGTCAAGGCCGGCCATACGCGTACCGTTGAGGATATCCTTGCCGAACAGCGTTCCGAGAGAGGATAACCATGATTCTCGACGTACACGTCAATGCAAAACATGTGGCCAAGCTCTACCGGGAGCGTAGGGCGTTCCCCGGTTTGGTATGGAAGACGCGTGTGGGCTGTTGGGCCTGCCGCCACACGAGAAATACCGTCCCTCCATTGAGCAGGTGTGGAACGCCACCCGGCCCTACATAAGCGCAGATCGCCTGCGTGAACAGCGCGAGCACCTGGGCTGGCAACTGCTGACCAATTACGTGGTGCGCAATGCAGATTGTCACGCAAAAAACATCGCACTGTATTACACCTCCCTGGCCGACGTGGGCTTTACCCCGGTCTATGACCTGGTGACCACGCAGGCCTATCCACGCTTCGCAGCCAGTCCCCCTGGGCTCTCCATTGCCGGCCGGCAAACCTGGACGCCGGGCCGTTCGCTGGAAACATTCTTCAAAGCTGTCTTGAGCATTCCCCCGGCTCAGTACGCTGCTATGGTCGATCAGCTCTGTCAGTCAGCGGTAGAGGTAGGCAAAGAAGTCATTGAAGCCGCCAAGAACGAACCGGCCTGGCGCGATGTGGCCAAGCACATGGTGCATGCCTGGAATGAGGGAATGGAGACATTACGCAGCGCCAAAGCCGCACCCCAGTTTCGTGGCCTGGATACTGCCATCGCAGATGCAGGCTTCTCAGGACCGCGTAAACCGGAGCGTACCAACGCGATAATTGGGCGTTCCGAATTGCTGGCAAAAAAACGTTAAGGGCCAGAAAGTTGTCGTGGGAAGAGCCCCTCACCACACCAACACCGCCACATACGCCAGCAACACGCTGGCAAACGCCAGTGCCGCCGCGCTCCAGCCCAGCCAGCCCCGCAGGGTGTCGAGTTTGGATACCCAACCCTGCGACAGCCAGCGGCCCAGCTGTGCTGCCAGTGCCAGTTTGAGCCACAACAACAGATTCAGCCCGCAGAGCAGGGCGGTCAGCAACAGCAGATCATGCAGGGGAACAAAGGCCATTTCGTATCCTCGTGACGCGATACGAGGATGATGCTGTCCCGCTACGACAAGTTGTGTCGCATCAGGCTCCGCGCGCGACGATCTCGCGAGCCTGCTGCAAAATCTGTTCGCGCCAGGTGCGTGGTTCGAGCACCTCGATACTGGCGCCGAAGCCCATGATCCACCACTGGGTCTGCTGATCGTTGGGTACCGTGGCTTCCAGCTGTACCCAACCCTCGGCGTCCGGCTCGGACAGTGACTGGTCGCGGCTCAGGGGTGTTTCCGCCAGCAGCCAGGCCATTGAATTGGTAATGCGCGCCACCAGTTTCACCGGCTCCTGCGCCAGCGGAAAGCCGAATGCCCCCTGATCGATATACTGCTGCAGGTTAAAGTCCGGCTGGGCGCGGTACAGGCTGGCGCTGGGTTTGACCTTGCGAAAGCGGTGCAGGGCAAACTGGCGCACATCTTCATGCTCGTTCACCGTGGCCAGCAGATAGGAGCTGCTGTCGCGGGTGACCAGCCCTAGCGGGTGCAGGGTGTACTGCTTGAGTTCCCCCTTGAACCGGCTCAGATAGCTCACGTCCACGGCGTAATGGTTGAGCAGGGCATCGGTCAGCCCTTCCCAGATGGCCGGCTTGATCTCGGCGGGGATCAGCGACTTGCCGTTGGGGATCGCCCGCACACGCTGGCTCCACTGCGAGAAACCATTACCCTGCAGCCCTTCCAGATGCTTGCGGGCACTCTGGAACTTGTAGCTGATCTTGTCCATCGCCACCTTCGGCAACAGCCCGCGCACCGACTCCTCGGCCAGCACCAGCGTCAGCGCGGTGACGGTATCCAGAGCCGGCAGATCGCTGTTGTAGTTGGCCACATAGTTCCAGCGATAGGGCTTGGACTCCTTGTGGCACTGCAGCGGAAAGTGTTCAGCGAGCTTTTCCAGATCACGCTGGATCGAGCGTGGCGTCATGCCGTAGCCCTGTTCCTCCAAACGCAGACCAATGGTGGTGGTACTCAAACTGTGCGGCGCCCGCGGCAGCATCTGCAGAATCGCGAGGTGACGAAACAGGGTATCGCGCTGGCTCATGGTTGGTCCTTGGGCTGAATGTGCTGAGACATTTTGCTGCGACATAAATGGTCGCATGATCATGCCATGCTTGCTGTCGAACTGTCCGCCGATTTTCTTTCCTGCTCCGGCAATGCGCGTTTTAAGGCGAAACGGCGGCACAGTTTGTTGCGTTTATCGGCGGAATGTTAGTGAGTAGCGCATGGCATGATGGCACCGCGCTATTTCGCTCTTTGGAGGGAGCATGCTGTATCTCTTGCTAGGGTTGGTCGGTCTGGTTGTTGGCATTGTCTTGCTGAAAAAACTGTTCAAATTCATCGTGGTAGTGGCCGGTGGCGTACTAGGCATGGTCGCTGCGGTGTTCATGGGGCCTGCCGCCTTGCTGGCGATTCTGCTGGAAAAATGCGCCAACGCCCTGCGACTCAAGCTGGTTATGCCTTACCTGATGCTGAGTGGTTTCAGCCTGCTGGTTGGCTGGGTCTACCTGGAAGGGCGTTACTACGGGCTGCAGGATTCGGGCTTTGGCTACTACCGCAACCTGATCACGCTGCTGCTGGCGCTGGCGGTCATCGGCGCCGTGTTCAAGACCCGCGGGCTCAATGCAATCAACGCCAATCACACCCTGCTGCTCAAGAAAGAGCGGCAAGGCTGGGCCCTGTTCCATGCCGCCCTGTTGCTGACCCTGTGCGCCATCATCTCACCCTGGATCGCCGCTGCGATCGAGCCACTGAACGGCCTGCAAGCCTGGCTGGGCGGCGCTTACTGGGTGGCTGCCCTGCTGGTGCAACTGTACGCCCTGATGGACAGCCACGAGCGCCGGACCTTCTGCACCCAGGCGTTTGCCGAACTGTCCGAGACCGAGCAACTCAACGCCCGGGAACACTGTGAAACGCTGGCCGATGAGCATCACCTGGATCAGGCCGATGCCGAGGCGCTGTATCAGGGCTGCATAGTCCTGCTGGTCGAGCGGGGCGTGCTGCACGAGTACGAGATTCTGTCTGACCCCTGGGTCTTCAAGGCCGAGTGGGACGCGCACAACCGCCGGCGCATCGAACATATGATCAACCCATCGGCCCGCCTGGATCTGGATGCCGTGGTACAACTGATCAGCCAGACCTACCGCCTGAATGAAGAGCAGGCCCGGGACTTTCTCGAATTCAGCGCCGGGCTGGGCGTGATCTACGGCATCGGTACCGACGCCTTCTTCGTACCGCTGAAACAGATCGACAACATCCGGGTATGCACCTCCTGCGGGCACGCCGAAGAGGGCCACGTGCCTGAGCAGGGTGAATGGTTCTGCTCGAGCACCTGCCGCGAAACCGAAAACCTGTGTCTGGAAATCAAAGACAAGCCCTATAAGGACTTTCTCGATAGCGCCGCCACCAGTGGTTTTGTGCTGATGGCCGGTGGCGCGGCGCTGGATGCCAACCACAAGCTGTTCGCCACCGGCGGCCAGGGCCACGGCTTTGCCGCTGAAAACGCCAACCATCGGATCGACAAGCTGATGATGAAAAAGGCGGAACTTGTTGGCGGCGACAATGCCAAGAACGGCGCAGACCGCCTGGTCGATGGCGCCAGCCTGCAAACCAAATACTGCCAAACCGCCGCACGCAGCGTTGGGGCCGGGTTCGACGGGCAGAATGGTAGCTACAAATACCTGGATGCCCAGGGCAAGCCCATGCAGATCGAGGTGCCCAAGGACCAGTACGAACTGGCCGTGGAAACCATGAAAAACAAGATCAAGGACGGCAAGGTCCCGGGCGTCAGCGACCCCGAACAGGCCAAAGACCTGGTGGTCAAAGGGCACCTGACCTACGACCAGGCCAAGAACATCACCAAGTTCGGTACCCTTGAATCGGTCACCTATGACATCGCCGAAGGGGCGATTGTTGGCGCCGTAGCCGGCGGCATCAGCTTCGCCCTGAGCGCCTGCGTCTACTACGCCTCCACCAGTGACAAGAAGCAGGCACTCAAGGTCGCCGCCATCCAGGGCGGCAAAACCTTCGGCAAAAGCCTGACCGTGTACGTTGGCGCACAGCAGCTCAACCGGGTCGCCGTGGTGCAGAAGGTGCTGAGCAAGATCGACGTCTCAGCACTGTCGCACAGCAAACGCAGCCTGCTGCAAAAAGGCTTTGGCGTCAGCTCCAAGAACAGCCTCAACAAAGCCCTGCGCGGCACCGTGATCACCTCCATCGTGCTGATCGCCGTCACCACCGGCCCGGATATGGTCAAGATGGTCCGCGGCCGCATCTCCAAAGCCCAGTTCGTCAAAAACCTTGCCGTGGTGTCTTCCGGCATTGCCGGTGGCACCATCGGCTCGATTGCCGGCGGCATCGTATTCAGCCCGCTCGGCCCGGTCTCCGCCATGCTTGGCCGCGCCGCAGGCGGCATCATCGGCGGGGTGATTTCCTCGGTCATCACCAACAAGATCGCCGGCAAACTCATGGAAGAAGACCGCGTGCGTATGCTCAAGCTGGTACAGCAGCAGCTCGAATACCTGGCCGTAAGCTTTATGCTGACCAAGGACGAACTGCAAAACCTGAACCGCAACCTGGACCAGATCCTCCAACCCAAAACCCTGGAAATCATCCACGCCGCCAAATCCGAACAACGGGCCATGGCCAACTTCATCCTAAAACCGGTGGTGGTCAGCGTGGTCAAGCAACGCCCGGCATTGCAGTATGAGGGGAATGATATTTTCCTGGCTTGTGAGGATATGGCGGCGTAGGGGGGATTGTTGAGGTATAAGTTGTATGTCATTTCTCTTTATACGACGAGTGCTGGGCTGCGTATATTTTTGAGCCATATTCAAGCCCACAAAATGCATTATCAGCCACCTGACGGGTATGCTCAGAAGGGGCGTAATATGTGAAGTCTTATCAAGATCATATTTCTAAAATTTTGGAGGTTTGTCATTTGTCAACCCTTGCTTGCAAGCTGTTATTCTGCGTCATTTAAGTGCTTACGCAGGTGTGCATGGTCGACAATGTTTTCGGAGACGCTATGGACGTTGAATTGTTTGAAGGTGTTGCACCCGAGGCGCACTTGGACAAGAAATTTTATCGTGCCGTACTCGATTCTTTGGAAGATCAGCTTGCGCTTATTAATGTTGAGGGGCAGATTTTTTTCGTTAATCGTAGCTGGATAAATTTTGCCCAGTGTAACGGGTTGACCTACGATTTCGATTGGGTTGGGAAAAATTATCTGAGTGTCTGCAAGGCTGCGACCAGCTGCGGCGATGATGATGCTGTTCAGGTTGTTGCAGGCCTGGAGGCGGTGCTCTCTGGCCGGCTTAAGCACTTTCGTCATGAGTACCCCTGTCATAGTCCCGGTGAGCAGCGTTGGTTTATTTTGCGAGTGCTGCCAGTGCAGTATCCGGGTATTCGCTGTTTTGCCGTAAGCCATCAAGATATTACCCAGCGTAAGCTAGTCGAGCAGGCAGTCGAACACTCGGCACAACATGATCCATTGACTGGGCTCGCTAATAGACGTCGGTTTGAGGGTTTTCTGGCCAGAAGTTGGCGTCGTGGTCAGCGTGCGGTGAGTCCGTTGAGTCTGCTGATGATCGATTTGGACAATTTCAAACCCTTCAATGATAGTTACGGGTGTCACCTCCCCGTAAAATCG